>NZ_QSTQ01000004.1:0-135112 GCF_003438275.1 Collinsella sp. OM07-12 | reverse complement strand
CATTGCAACCTCCATCTCTCCTGATGATGGAATTGTCGCAACCGGGGCCCCGTCGCGTGTACTGCGTGCAGGACACTTATCCAAAGTGGTCTAACACAACGAAATATCTCGATCTGTAACATCTGGGCGAGGAAATTGGGTCCACTTGTTACAGATCGAGACAAACTGAAACTATCTCTCAGAAAATCTCAATCTGTAACATCTAAGGGCTCCAAGCGGCCTCACTTGTTACAGATTGAGACGTTATATCTGGACAGTCACGCCATCCCATTACATCCCCGTTAGCAGCACGATGTCGAGAATCGTCACGATGACACCGATCCCTACGAGCAACGCGTTGAGCGGGCGCGAGTTGGCGTATTTGCCCATGACGCGGGGCGAGCTGGTGAGTCGTATGAGCACAAAGACCGTAATCGGCAGCTGAAGCGACAACAGTGCCTGACTCCAAATGAGACCCTCAAAAGGATTCGGGACGACCAGGCACGCCGCCACTGCGCCGACGAAACAGGCCGCCACTCCGATCGAGGAATGTCGGTCGTGGATGTCGTATTCCTCGTCGAATATGCCCGCGGTGATGGTGCCCGCCGCCATGCCCGCCGTCACGCTACTCGATATGCCCGCAAACAGCAGTGCCACCGCAAAGATGGTCGAGCTTGCCGGGCCCAGAATGGGGGAGAGCGTGGCCGCTGCGACGGCGAGGTCGTCTACGACAATGCCGTGCGCAAAGAAGGTCGTTGCGGCCAGGATGACCATGGCCGAGTTGATTGCCCAGCCCACACCCATCGAAAAGAGCGTGTCGAAGAGCTCGTAGCGCAGGCGTTCTTCGATAACCTGCTCGCCTTGGCCTTCGAAGTGCATGGATTGGATGACCTCGGAGTGCAGGAAGAGGTTGTGGGGCATAACGACCGCGCCTAGGACACTTACGATAATCGCGACTGAGCCGGTGGGCATACTGGGTGTAATCCAGCTTGTGGCGGCTTGCGGCCAGTCGACCTTGACCAGCGCAAGCTCGGCTAAAAACGAAAGTCCCACCACGCCCACGAAGGCGATGATCCAGCGTTCGGCGCGTTTGTAGGAGCTTGTCATGAGCATGACAATCGATGCCGCCGCCACGATGATGCAGCCGGCACGTACGGGCAGGCCAAAGAGCATTTGAAGTGCGATCGCACCGCCCAGGACTTCGGCCATGGCGGTGGCGACCGTGGCTAGATACGCGCTGCCGAGTATCGCACGCCCGACGAGGCGGGGCAGGTGGCGCGTCGTGGCCTCGGCAAGACACATGCCCGTGGCGATGCCCAAGTGAGCCGCGTTGTGTTGCAGCATGATGAGCATGATCGTGGACAGCGTGACGATCCACAGCAGCGCGTAGCCAAACTGCGAGCCGGCGGCCATATTGGAGGCCCAATTGCCCGGGTCGATAAAGCCGACGGTCACGAGCAGCCCGGGGCCGATATGCCGTGCGATGTCGAGTCCGCCGTGGCCGCCGGTGCGCGGGGAGCCAAAGTGATGTTTGAGCTGGTCGATCATGGTGCACTCCTGCGTGCCGTTTGTTTGACGCCGCAAAGGATACCCGTTTTAGGCTCAAAATTTGACCATGACTAACAAAATTGGTGTATTTGAATAGGATGGTAAAAGGGGGTTGCCGAAATGTCTTGATCTGTAACAACTAGGGATGGAAATTGGGCCTAGGTGTTACAGATCGAGACGGGAAGAAATGGTCCTATGGAAAATCTCGATCCGTAACAGCTGACCGCCAAAACCGGCCCTTCATGTTACAGATTGAGACATTCGGAACCGTCTCTCGAGAACATCTCAATCTGTAACAGTAAGCCGTCGAAATTGGGTCTTCCTGTTACAGATTGAGATGTTTGAAGCGGTGAGCTTACAGGCCGAACTTGGGGCCCTTGTTGTCGCCCTTGAGCTCGGCGGTGTCCACTCGTAGGGCGTGCGTTACGCGATTGTTTCGAAACGGGCGGGAAACACAGCGGGCCGGCGATGCTCCTAGTATGCCTATTCAACTGACTGTCTTATAACTAGGGGAGGATCGCGATGCAGGCAGATTCCGCTCAGCAGCAGGGCCTTTATCGCCCCGAATTCGACCACGATGCATGCGGCATCGGCGCGCTTGCCGATATCAACGGCGAGCGCCATCACCAGATTCTGGATGACGCGCTGTCCATTTTGGTCAACTTGGAGCACCGCGGCGGTACGGGACTCGAGAAGAATACCGGCGACGGTGCCGGCATCCTGTTCCAGGTTCCGCATCACTTTTTTCGAAAAGAGGCCCAAAAGTGCGGTCAGATTCTGCCGGCGGAGGGCGACTATGGCGTGGCCATGCTGTTCTTTCCGCAGGACGATAAGGGCGTAGAGGATGCCCGTCGCGTGTTTGAGGAAGGCTGCGCCGAGGCCGGCGTGCCGCTGCTCTTTTGGCGCGAGGTGCCGGTCGATCCGCACGACCTGGGCGAGACGGCCCGCGCCTGCATGCCTACTATCTTGCAGGCCTTCCTGGGCCGTCCGGATGACACGCCGGCGGGCGACGCCTTCGAGCGCCGCCTGTACGTGTGCCGCCGCACCATCGAGAAGAAGGCCGACGCCGAGTTTGCTCTGCGCGACAAGATCTTCTACGTGTGCTCCATGAGCTCGCGCACCATCGTGTACAAGGGCATGCTGGTCGCCACGCAGATGCGTCGCTTCTTCATCGACCTCAACGACGCCGCCGTCAAAACGGCTGTGGCGCTCGTCCACTCGCGCTACTCCACCAACACCACGCCCAGCTGGGAGCGTGCGCACCCCAACCGTTTTATCATTCACAACGGCGAGATCAACACCCTTAAGGGCAACGTCAACTGGATTCGCGCCCGCGAGCCCAACCTGTACAGCCCCGTGCTGCAGCACGATCTTGAGCGCGTGATGCCCATCATCAACCGCGAGGGTTCCGACTCCGCGATTCTGGACAACGTTCTCGAGTTTTTGGTTATGAACGGTCGCCCGCTTACGCGTGCCGCATCCATGCTGCTGCCCGAGCCGTGGGACCACAACGATAGTCTGAGTGAGGAGCGTCGCGCCTACGACGCCTACCAGTCTATGCTCATGGAGCCTTGGGATGGTCCGGCGGCCATCGCCTTTACCGACGGCCGTACCCTGGGTGCCGCCCTCGACCGCAACGGCCTGCGCCCGGCTCGCTACTACGTGACGCGCGACGGCCGCTTTATGCTGGCGAGCGAGGTGGGCACCATCGAGGTGCGCCCCGAGAACATCCTGACGAGCGGCTGCCTGGGACCGGGTCAGATGCTCGAGGTCGACTTTGCCCGCGGCCGCGTCATCTACAACGACGAGCTGCGCGCCCGTTACGCCAAGGAAAAGCCCTACCGTGATTGGATTGCCGAGGAGACGCTGACCGTCGACGCGCTCGATGAGCCCGTTGCGGCAACACCCGCCGAGGACGCCGAGGTACCTGCCGCCGTGCGTATGGCCAAGCTTGGCTATCACTGGGATGATGTTGACGAGGTCGTGCGCCCCATGGCCCAGCAGGGCAAGCCCCCGCTCGCCTCGATGGGTATCGATGCGCCGCTGGCCTGCCTGTCCAAGAAGACGCGTTCGTTCTTTGACTACTTCTATCAGCTATTCGCCCAGGTCACGAATCCGCCGATCGATGCCCTGCGCGAGCACATGGTCACCTCGACCACGCTGTACCTGGGCAACCACGGCAACCTGCTCGAGGACTCCCGTACGGCCTGCCAGCTGGTGCGCTTGGAGCGCCCGTTGCTCAACGAGGAGGAGTTCGAGCGCATCTGTGCCATCGACCGTGTGGGCTTTAAGACCCGCCGTTTCCGTGCCGTGTACCGCCGCGATGCCGGCGAGGGCGCGCTGCAGGCTGCGCTCAAGCAGCTTGCCGAGGACGTTGAGGCTGCGGTCCGCGACGGCGTGAACATCGTGGTGCTGAGCGATCGCGCCGGAGCGGGCGAGGTGCCCGTGCCCTCGCTGCTTGCCGTGGGCTGCGTGCACAACCATCTGATCCGCGCCGGTGTGCGCACCTTTGCCGATATCGTGGTGGAGTGCGGCGACGCGGTGTCCCCGCACGACTTTGCGGCACTGGTGGGCTACTCCGCGAGCGGCATCTATCCGTATAACGCGCATGCGTGCATCCGCGATCTGGCTGCGCGCGGCGATCTGGACGTGACGGCCGAGCAGGGCATCGCCAACTACAACAAGGCCGCGACGGCCGGCATCGTCTCTATCATGTCTAAGATGGGCATCTCCACGGTGCAGAGCTATCATTCCGCGCAGATTTTCGAGGCCGTGGGCTTTACGCCGGAGTTCGTCAACGCGTACTTTGCCGGCACGGTGAGCCGTGTGGGCGGTATGGGTGTCGAGGACGTTGAGCGCGAGCAAAACGAGCGATACGACGCCGCGCTCGCTATCCTTAAGAGCCCGGCTCCCGATCAGCTGCCCACACTGGGCCTGACCAAGTGGCGCCCGCTCGGCGGCGAGGATCACCTGATCGACCCCCAGACTGTCTACCTGCTGCAGACTGCCTGTCGCGAGGACAGCTACGACACCTTTAAGGAGTACAGCGCCCGCCTGCACCGCACCGGTCGTGCCGTGCGCCTGCGCGACCTGCTGGACTTTAATGCCAGCGGCCGCACTCCGGTGGCACTCGACGAGGTCGAGCCTGCGCTCAACATCGTCCGCCGCTTTAACACCGGCGCCATGTCGTACGGCTCCATCAGCAAAGAGGCGCACGAGTGCATGGCCATCGCCATGAATCGCCTGCATGGACGTTCCAACTCGGGCGAGGGCGGCGAGGACCCGCGTCGCGAGACCCCGCTGGCCAACGGCGACTCCAAGAACTCCGCCATCAAGCAGGTGGCAAGCGCGCGCTTTGGCGTGACGAGCCGTTACCTGTGTGGCGCCTTCGAGATTCAGATCAAGATGGCCCAGGGCGCCAAGCCCGGCGAGGGTGGCCACCTGCCCGGTAAGAAGGTCTACCCCTGGATCGCCGAGGTCCGTCAGTCCACGCCCGGCATCGGCCTGATCTCGCCTCCGCCACACCACGATATTTACTCCATCGAGGACCTGGCAGAGCTGATCTTTGACCTTAAGAACGCCAACCCCGGCGCGCGCGTGTCGGTCAAGCTGGTCAGCGAGGCCGGTGTCGGTACCATCGCCACCGGTGTGGCCAAGGGTGCTGCCGACAAGATCTTGATCAGCGGCCACAATGGCGGCTCGGGTGCCGCTGCGCGCGACTCTATCTGGCATGCGGGTCTGCCGCTGGAGCTCGGCCTTGCCGAGGCCCAGCAGACGCTGCTGCAAAACGGCCTGCGCTCGCGCGTGGTGCTCGAGGCCGACGGCAAACTCATGGACGGCACCGATGTCGCCGTCGCCTGCTTGCTGGGTGCCGAGGAGTTTGGTTTTGCGACCATGCCGCTCATCTCGATGGGCTGCCTCATGCAGCGCGACTGCCAGCAGGATACCTGCCCGGCCGGCATCGCTACGCAAAACTGCCGCCTGCGTCGTGGCTTCCGCGGCAAGCCCGAGCACGTCGAGCACTTTATGCTCTTTGTTGCCGAGCAGCTGCGCGAGGTCATGGCGAGCCTGGGCTTCCGCACCGTCGACGAGATGGTCGGCCATCCCGAGTGCCTGCGCCAGATCGAGGTCCCGGGCAACCGCAAGGCCAACCTGCTCGATCTGTCGCCCGTGCTGGCGAGCGCGACCTGCGAGTTCGGTGCCCACATTCCGGGTGCCGACGGTCGTCACTTCCTGCCGCAGATGGCTGCCGACAGTGAGCTCGACAAGACGCTCGACTCCACGCTGTTTGTGCCCTACACGGCCGATGCTCGTGCGCACCTGCGTCCGATTCGCTTCCGCGCCGATATCGCAAACGTCAACCGCTGCGTTGGCACCATTCTGGGCAACGCGGTGACCAAGGCGCATCCCGAGGGCCTGCCCGCCGGCTCCATCACCATCGATTGCGATGGATCGGCTGGTCAGAGCTTTGGCGCGTTCCTGCCGCGCGGCATTACGCTCAACGTGTGCGGTGACGCCAATGACTACTTTGGCAAGGGCCTTTCGGGCGGCGAGGTGTCGGTGCGCCCCAACCCGCATGCGACCTACAAGTTCGACGAGAACATCATCGTGGGCAACGTCGCGTTCTTTGGCGCCACGAGCGGCCGCGGCTTCATTAACGGTCTGGCCGGCCAGCGCTTTGGCGTGCGCAACTCCGGTGCCACCGTGGTGGTCGAGGGCTGCGGCAACCACGGCTGCGAGTACATGACGGGCGGCCTGGCGCTCATCCTGGGCGAGGTCGGGCAGAACTTCGCCGCCGGCATGACAGGTGGCGTGGCCTATGTCTTTGACCAGTACGGCACGCTCGATGCCCGTGTGAACCACGAGAGCGTTGAGCTCAAGACCCCGACGGCCGACGAGCTGGCGCAGATTCGCGCGCTCATCCAGGAGCACGTGGACGCGACGCAGAGTCCGCGCGGCATCAAGCTGCTCTACAGCTTTGAGACGATGAGCAAGCACTTTGTGAAGGTCATTCCGACCGAGTACGAGCGCGTGCTGGCGATTGTCGCCGCGGGCGAGGCTGCCGGGAAGACGCATGCTCAGGCCGAGGAGCTGGCGTTTGACATCGTGACCGGTCGCGCGAGCGCCGCGGATGTCGCTCGCTTCGATGTTACGGGTGGTGCTGCGGGCGCTGCGTCCGTGGCCGCCAGCTCTGTTGCTTCGACCAAGAAGGAGGCGTAAGTGCCATGGGTAAGCCCGGTGCTTTTCTTGATATCGATCGCGTGACCCACGAGCTGCGCCCCGTGGAGGAGCGCAGCCGCGATTTCGATCCGCTGTACGTGGAGCTCGACGACGATGCGCGCCGTGCCCAGGCGAGCCGCTGCATGATGTGCGGTGTGGCGTTTTGTCAGATGGGCGCGAGCTTTGGCAAGGCACGCCCGAGCGGCTGCCCGCTGCACAACCTGATTCCCGAGTGGAATGAGCTGGTGTACCGCGGCCGCTGGGACGAGGCTGCCGAGCGCCTGTCGCTCACCTCGCCCATGCCCGAGTTCACGAGCCGCGTGTGTCCGGCGCTGTGCGAAGCCGCGTGCAACCTGGGTTCGGTCGACGGCCAGCCCACGACGATTCACGATAACGAGCGCGCGATTAGCGACCATGAGTGGGCCAACGGCGGTCCGCGCCGCTTTGAGCCGGCGGGAGAGGATGCGCCCACGGTCGCCGTGGTTGGTTCTGGACCGGCTGGTCTGGTGGCTGCATGGGAGCTTGCGCGTCGCGGCGCCCGTGTGACGGTGTTTGAGCGCGATGACCGCCCGGGCGGTCTGCTCATGTATGGCATTCCCAACATGAAGCTCGAGAAGTCCGTGGTCGAGCGTCGCGTGGCGCTCATGCGTGAGTTGGGCATTGTGTTTGAGCTGAGCGCCGATGTGACGGACCCTGCGGTGGCAGCCAAGCTCGATGGCTTTGACGCTGTCGTGGTGGCTGCTGGTGCCCGTGCCCCGCGCGGGCTTTCGGCTGCGAACATCGAAGCGCCCGGCGTGGTGTATGCCGTGGACTACCTGACGGCTTCGACCGTCTCGCTGCTCGATGGTGGCGAGCTCGCGGTGGACGCTCGCGGCCTGGACGTCGTGGTCATTGGCGGCGGCGATACCGGCAACGACTGCGTGGGTACCGCCGTGCGCCAGGGTGCGCGCAGTGTGCGCCAGTTTGAGTTTTTGCCGGCCGCGCCCGATAAGCGCGCGGCGAGCAACCCCTGGCCGCAGTGGCCCAACGTTAAGAAGACCGACTACGGCCAGCAGGAGGCTATCGCTGCGATGGGTGGCGAGATGCGTGCCTGGGGCGTGGATACGCTCGAGGTGCTGCTGGACAAGAAGGGTGCGGCTGCGGGCCTGCGCGTGGTCGATCTGGATTGGTCAGCGGGAAAGCCCGAGCACATCGCGGGCTCCGAGCACGAGGTGCCGGCGCAGCTGGTGCTCATCGCCTGCGGCTTTACGGGTCCGGAGCACAGCGTGTTCGAAGCTGTCGGCGTTCCTGTTGCCACGGCCGGGCGACCTCTGCCCATAATGGCTGCCGAGGGTTCGCATCGTGCAGCTCGCGTGGATGGCGTTGCTGCGGATGCCGCGCCGGTGTTTGTTGCCGGCGACGCCCGCAACGGCAGCTCGCTCGTGGTGAACGCCATGGCCGACGCCCTGGCTTGTGCTACCGAAGTCGCAGACGCGCTGGAGCTGTAAGGTAGTCGCCCACAATCGAATCAACAAGGGCTGCCCCCAACTGCCGGCACAAAAGGAACGTCCCTAAGTGCCGGCAGTTGGGGACGTTCCTTTTCTGTCGGCATTCGGGGACACTCCTTGCGGATTTGCGAGCGATTTGTTCGTTTGTCGACGTGCGGGTGTTCATTTGTCGACTTTTTGGGCTGTGGTCACCTGTTGTTTCTGTGGTGGCTGCGGGCATCTGGCTCAAAAGGGCGGGTTGGCTGTCTATGTCTACCTGCGGTTTCTTTGCGGTGCGCTCATTCGGTCAAGCTTTTCGTCAAGTGTTTGGTCAGCAGTTGGTTTGCAGCCGGAGGCCTATTTTGTCCGTGCTGACAGTGGCTGCCCACCCTCCTCGTAAGCTCAAATTGAGGTTCATCAGTTTGAGGAGGATACTGTGACTGACCACGTTTTAGACCGGGCGCAGCTGTCCGAAGCCGTCGGTAACGATATTGCCGACATGGCCCATTTTTGGATGCTGCGGAAGTTCCAGTTCTTGGAGCCGGCGCGCGAGCAGTTCGAGATCATTGTCGATCCGTGGCTGAGCTATTGTGCCGAGCCTTCGCAAAATGAAATCATGGCCTACAACATGGCATTTACCGATTGGCTGCTCTTCGAGCGCCCCTATCGCCATGGCAAGACGCTGCTCGAGCTGTATGTTGATGAGCCGCCGGCATCGCTTTCGCCTGCCTCGCTCAAGCGGCTCGAGCAGGTACGCGACACGCAGTATTTCTCGCGCTTTGGCATTTTGGACAAGGATCCTGCGTCCGGCATGGTCGCGCTGAAGGACACACGCACCGACCGTCGCTTTGACGTCTACGATCCGCATATCGTGCAAAAGGAGCATTGGAGCGACGGAGCGATTGCGGTGCGCCTCGCCTGCGTCGACGATGTCTGGCTGACGGCGGGACAACTCTATCTGTATGACATCGCACGCCTGAGTGACACGGCGGTCGATGGGCCTGGTGCGGTGCATCCGGAGGACCTGCAGGATGGCTTTGACACCTCGTGCATCAGTTTCTTCTTGCGTCTGGTCCGCGACATCATGGGCGCCCAGGGGCGCTACGTAAAGTCCCTCAACATCTACGAGCAAGAGTGGAAGTAGGGGATGGGCAGCTGTCGCCTGCCTTGCCTTCTGCCTTTTATGTCTCGATCTGTAACGTTTAGGGACAAAAAAACCGGTCTACCTGTTACAGATCGAGACGAATGCTTGGGCGCTGCTGGTTTGTCTAAATCTGTAACGTTTAGGGGCCTGGAGAACGTCTACCTGTTACAGATCGAGACGTTTGGCACCTGGTTGGGGGGAATGTCTCAATCTGTAACGTCTACAGGCTGAAAGTCGACCTTACTGTTACAGATTGAGACAAAGGTTGGACGCACGACTGAAAATCTCGATCTGTAACAACTAGAGGCTCAAAGACTGTCTTCCTGTTACAGATCAAGACATTAGTCAGCGGAGGCAACGGTGACGATGGTCCAGTTGTCCGATGTGGTGGTGATGGAAGTGTCTAATACCGTTTTCAAACACAAGCATACGACTCGCAACACGTTGGCACGGAACAGGATGCTCGCGCGGCTCACGGAGGCGACCGAGCAAGGTGCACTGCTCGCAACGCATGACAATGCCGAGCTCATGTGGCTGCGACGCCATGTTGGAACCGACGATATCGCGGAACCCGAGTCGTATCTGTTCTGTTTTCAACATGATTGGGATACGTTGACACCGGCGGAGCGAGCGCTGCGTACCATCAAAGGGCTTGCGAAGTTTCATCCAGATTGGGCGTTTTGGGGTTATGACGCGGCACTTTTGTGGGGTTTGGAGGTGCCGAATGATCTGCTCGGGCCGCGTTTTCTTGTTAAGACGGGTTGTTCAGTGACGTTGAGCAGCGGGTGCAGGTTGTTGCGTCCACAGGTGGCGGGCACGCTCGAGCGTGTTGATGGCGTGCGGGTGACGTCGTTTTGGCGCACGGTGGAGGATTGCTTGCTGCGTGCGCCGTTCTCCTACGGGTTGGCGATTGCCGATTCTGCACTGCGGGCGAAAAGTGTATCACGTGGGGATTTGTGCGAGCGCCTCCGCGCCGATTGCGAGGGCAGGCGAGGGTATCGCAGGGCACAGGTGATCGCGTCGTATGCGGACGGGCTGTCCGAAAACGGCGGCGAGTCGCGGTTCCGAGCGTTCTTTATTGCGTACGGCTTTCCGGTTCCGGAGCTGCAGGTGGAGTTTCGCGACCCGCTCGATCCGAGCCAGGTGTTTCGGGTTGATTATTTCTGGAAGCTCGAGGACGGGACATGTGTCATCGGCGAGCTCGACGGGAAGGGAAAGTATACCCTGCAGGATGGTGGGGATCGGGAGTCGGTCGACCCATTCGTGGCAGAACGTCAGCGAGAGTCTCATCTGACGATGCTCGGGCACAAGGTGCTTCGGTTTACGTTTGATGAACTCAAGAACCCGGGGAAACTGGCTGAAAAGATGAGACTGGCGGGAATTCAACAGCGGGCCGATCTGGCTGAGGAATGGAGACGCCAGTGGTATGGGTGCTAAGGGGTGCAACTGACGCGAATGTGGTTGTTCCTGCCGAGTTTGTCTCGATCTGTAACATCTAGTGGCCCAAAATCCGGGTTTACTGTTGCAGATCGAGACGTCCGGCACGCACGGCTGGGACATCGCCACGCTGGCCTCTCTATCCTCGCATCCTCCCTTTTCTCCGTTAACCGATACATCGGCTGCATCTCCGTCGCCTTGGGCGATAATGGACAAATGTTCAAGTTAATCGTGAGGGAGGAGCTCGATATGGCGTCTGCCGATCGTTCCACGTTGTTTATCAATGCGACCGTCCTGGATGGTTCGGAACAAATGGAGTCGCAACCCGATATGGCCGTGACTGTTGAGCGTGGCATCATCACCTGGATGGGACCGAGCGCTGTGGCGCAGGCGCCCGCGGGTGCCGAGGTCATCGACCTGGGTGGTGAGTATCTCATGCCCGGTCTCATCAATATGCACGTGCACCTGTGCGGTCCGGGCAAGCCTGTCTCGGCCGGCGATGCGGGGGCGCTGATGAAGAAACTCGATAATCCCGTTGGCCGTGCCATCGTCCGCCGCATCCTCAAGGGCAGTGCCCAGCAGCAGCTGGCAAGCGGTGTGACCACGGTGCGCGGCGCGGGCGACCCGTTGTTTGCCGACATCGCCGTTCGTAATGCCATCGACGCCGGCAAGTATCAAGGTCCTCGCCTGGTGGCGCCGGGAACGGGCGTTACGGTGCCGGGCGGCCATGGTGCGGGCTTGTTCGCGCAGGTGGCAAACAGTCCCGCCGAGGCAGCCGAACAGGTGCGCGACCTGTATGCGCGCGGTGCCGACGTCATTAAGCTGTTCGTAACGGGCGGTGTGTTCGATGCGACCGAGGTGGGCGAGCCGGGCGTGCTGCGTATGCCGGTGGAGGTTGCCGCGGCGGCGTGCAAGGCGGCGCACGATATGGGCCTTCCGGTCATGGCCCATGTCGAGAGTACCGAGGGTGTGAAGGTTGCGCTTGAGGCCGGCGTTGACACGATTGAGCACGGCGCTCCGTTGACGTCCGAGATTCTGGAGCTGTACCGTGGCACCGCGGGCACGCAGCTCGAGGGGCGTGCGCCCAGCGTTACCTGCACTATCAGCCCGGCGCTGCCGTTTGTATTGCTCGACCCGGAAAAGACCCATTCGACCGATACACAAAAGAAGAACGGCGACATCGTGTGCTCGGGCATCATCGAGAGCGCCCGTGCCGCACTGGAAGCTGGCGTTAAGGTGGGCCTTGGCACGGACTCGAGCTGCCCGTTCGTGACGCAGTACGACATGTGGCGTGAGGTGGCCTATTTTGCCAAGTACGTGGGTGTGAGTAACGCCTTCGCGCTGCATACGGCCACGCAGGTCAATGCCGAGCTGCTGGGGCTGGGCGGCGAGACCGGCACAATCGAGTGCGGCAAGGCCGCCGATATCCTGGTGACGCGCAAGAACCCGCTCGATGACCTGTGCGAACTGCGTGAGCCGGCGTACGTGATGTGCCGTGGTGATCTGGTGCGCAAACTCAAGGTGAAGCGTATTCCCGAGGTGGACGCCGAGCTCGACACGATTATGGCCATGCCGTCCGAGGCACTGGCCGAGGAGCTCGCCCGCGACGGCGTGGCATAGGTGTGACAAAGGGGCAATCCCTTTGTCATAATCAAAAAAGCCGAGGTCTCAGTGCGAGGCCTCGGCTTTTATTTGTCCCATGGTATGGCGGCTAGGAGCGCGTCTCCATCTTGGCGTGGCACTTGGGGCAGGTGACGCGGATCTTGCCCTTGCCCTTGGGGACGGAGAGCATCTGGCCGCAGTTGGGGCACTTGAGGTATGCCGTGGTCTTGCGACCCTTCCACATCTTCTTGGCCGTGCGCTTGGCACGCTCAAAGTCTTCCTTGCTAGTACCGGCTGCGCGCGAGGCGTTGGCCGCTGCAGCTCCGCCGCCCAAGCTAGCTACAAACTTGCCCAAGCCGGGTACGTTTGCAGTCGCGGCGACAAAGGCCTCGTTCTCCTTACGACGTGCGTCGATATTTTTGGATAGGCCGCGCAGCACGCCAATCACGATTACGGCGATGGCAATCCAGCTGAGCCACTGGATGCGGGCTATCGATCCGATCATCGCGATGACGATGCCGGCAAAACCCATCACGATGGTGAGCTCATCGGCACCATTGCGACCCTTCATAAAGTCATTCATGCAAATTGCCTTTCGTTCGATATGCTGCACGCCTTTATACCCGATTTAGAGCAAGGGGGACAGGTTAATCTGCACCAATGTGGTGCAAACATACCTGTCCCCGGAATACCAAGACGGTGCAAAGAAGTTTGTTCCCAATGCCCCAATTACTTGGAGAGCTTGTCGACGACACGTTCGATCTCGGCGAGCTTGGCGGCTTTGAGGTCTTCGTCGCCCGATTCGATTGCCGAAGTCACGCAGCCCTCGATATGCGCCTTGAGCACGTCGGCGTTGATGCGCGCAATGAGCGCCTGCGTTGCCATGAGCTGCGTGGAAATATCGACGCAGTGGCGGTCCTCCTCGACCATCCGCAGGATGCCGTCGATCTGCCCGCGTGCCGTTTTGAGCATGCGGGTCACCGATTTATGGTCTGCCATCATGGCGGGTCCTCGTTTCTGGTCAATCCTTCAACCTCGCCCTCAGTTGCGGTGAAATGGTTCTTGATTGAGGGCTTGGAGCGCTAAAACAGGAACTATTTCACCGCAACTTCTGAAGGGCTGGTTGAGCGGTGGTTGCTGGGCGGCTATGTCGGCCGACAGCGGTGCCTGCTGGTGCGGTAGCAGCTAGGCTGCGGTCACCGAAAGGGCGTGGAACTTCTCGCCCGCGGCCTCGACAGCGGCGGCGAGCTGCTCGGCGGTCACGGTGTCGGCGCACTCCACCTGTACGGTCTGGGTCTCGTGGTCGGCATCGGCATCGGTCACGCCGGTCACGTTGAGCAGTGCCGTTTCGACGGTGGCGTCGCAATGGCCGCACATGAGGCCGGAAGTCTTGATTGTGTATCGCATGGGTATTCCTCTCTGTTGAGTCGGCTTTCCCAGGCACCCGACCTTGACCTTCAAGCCATCGCTCGCGTACCAAAGTACGCGTCGCTCCTCTTTCAGGTCAATCTCGGGCACCTGGAAAACCCATTCTAAATGGACGTAATAGTGAGCCTATTTTGCCACTTTAGGCTTAAAGGTTCGCAGGCGCAGAGCGTTGGAAACAACACACACGCTCGACAGGCTCATCGCCGCGGCGCCAAACATCGGCGAGAGTTGCCATCCCGTGAGCGGGAAGAACACGCCCGCGGCGAGCGGAATGCCGATGCCGTTGTAGAACAGCGCCCAGAACAGGTCTTGCTTGATGTTGCGAATCGTGGCGCGCGAAAGCTCGATGGCGCGGGCGACGTCCATGAGGTCGCTGCGCATGAGCACCACATCTGCCCCTTCTTTGGCGATGTCGGCACCGGTGCCGATGGCAAGGCCCACGTCGGCGCGCGCCAGGGCGGGGGAGTCGTTGATGCCGTCGCCCACCATGGCGACCTTGCTGCCCGCGTCCTGTAGCTCGCGCACATGGCGCTCCTTGTCGGCGGGGAGGACGTCGGCGATGACCTGCGCACGGTTGAGGCCCACGCGGCGGGCGATTGCTTCGGCCGTCACACGGTTGTCGCCGGTGAGCATGCGCACGTCGACGCCGAGCTTGCGGAGCGCGGCGATGGCCTCGGCGCTCGTCTCCTTGACCTCGTCAGCCACGGCGATGGTACCGACGAGCTCGCCGTTCTTGGCAAAGAACAGCGGTGTTTTGCCCTCGGCGGCGAGCTGTTCGGCAAGGCCGGCGGGCACCTTCGCGCCCAGCTCGTCCATCAGGCGTACGTTGCCGGCTGCAATGGCGTTTTGTCCCTCGCGCGCCGTCACGCCACGACCGGGCACGGCGGCAAAGTCCTCGACCATGCGCGCTACGATTCCGCGCGCCTCGCACTCGGCCATAATCGCCTCGGCCAGCGGGTGCTCGCTCGAGCGCTCCAGCGCGGCAGCCAGCTTGAGCAGCGCCTTTTCGCTCATGGCGGGCGAGCCGTCAGTGCGCGTGGCTACCACGATATCGGTCACGGCAGGCTTGCCACGGGTGACCGTGCCCGTCTTATCGAGCACCACGGTGCCCACGCTGCGCAGGTTCTCCAGCGCCTCGGCGCTCTTAAACAGAATGCCCATCTCGGCGCCTTTGCCGGTGCCCACCATAATGGCGACGGGCGTGGCCAGGCCCAGAGCGCACGGGCAGCTGATCACCAGCACGGCCACGGCGGAGGTGAGTGCCTCGTTTATGCTGCCGGTCAGTGCCATCCACACCACAAAGGTCACGGCCGAGATCGCGAACACCACGGGCACGAACACGCCGGCGACCTTGTCGGCCATGCGGGCGATGGGCGCCTTGGTGGCGTTGGCGTCCTCGACGAGCTGGATAATCTTGGCGAGCGATGTTTCGGCGCCCACACGCGTGGCGCGGAAGGTAAACGAACCGGCGCGGTTGACCGTGGCGGCGTTGACGGTGTCACCGGCGGCCTTTTCCACGGGGATGGACTCGCCGGTGAGCGCACTCTCGTCCACGGCCGAGCTGCCCTCGAGTACCACGCCATCGACGGGGATGGACTCGCCGGGGCGCACGCGCAGGACCTGGCCGGGAAGGACGCTGTCGACGTCGACGGTGGTCTCGCTGCCGTCCTCTGCCACGACGGTCGCAGTTTTGGGCGCCAGGTCGATGAGCGCCTCGATGGCGCCGCCGGTTTTGGACTTGCTGCGTGTCTCGAGGTATTTGCCCACGGTGACGAGCGACAGGATCGTGCCCGCGCTCTCAAAATACAGATTGTCCATGCCTGTCATCATGGCCTCGTGGACCTGACCCGCGGCTAATTGGTCGGCCATGATGAACATGGCGTAGAGCGACCAGGCGATGGAAGCGGTGGCGCCCACGGCGATGAGGGCGTCCATGGTGGGCGCGCCGTGCGCGAGCGATTTAAACCCGTTGATAAAGTACGCGTCGTTGACATAGACGATGGGGATGAGCAGGACGAGCTCGGTGAGGGCGAGCGTCATGCTGTGGGTGTGGTCGGTGAAGACGCCGGGCAGTGGCCAACCGAGCATGTGC
The DNA here is from genome assembly GCF_003438275.1 of Collinsella sp. OM07-12. Taxonomy (NCBI): domain Bacteria; kingdom Bacillati; phylum Actinomycetota; class Coriobacteriia; order Coriobacteriales; family Coriobacteriaceae; genus Collinsella; species Collinsella sp. OM07-12. The sequence goes on along the minus strand of NZ_QSTQ01000004.1, from coordinate 119,196 downwards.
CCCATGCCTATGTAGAACAGCGGGATGAGGAAGATGATCGAGATGATGAGGCGGGTGCGCATGGCAGAGGCGGCGGCCTCCAATTTTTTGGTCGGCGACTCCATATGGGCAGCGCCGGACCTGGCTTGCGCGCTGCCACTTGAGCCGGCGGCATCGGTGCCCGTGCTGACGGGCGAGGCCGAATAGCCCGCGCGATCGACGGCGGTGCAGATGTCATCGGGGCTGACCTGCGCGGGGTCGTAGTCCACCAGCATGGAACCGGCGAGTAGATTGACCGCGACGCTTTGGACGCCGTCGAGTTTGCTCACGGCGCGGTCAACATGCGCCTGGCAGGCGGCGCACGTCATGCCGCCCACGTCGAACTTATCTTGAGCCATGGCTTCTCCTTTCTGTGACGTAGCGTCGGAAATGTTAACCAGCTGATACTATACACCCATACCCCCTGGGGGTGTCCAGTGGAGATTGAAATGTATGACATTCCGATTATTGGTCGAGGTGATAGCCAGGTCGGCGGACCGTAGCCGGTCTAATGTCTCAATCTGTAACAACTAGACCCGTTTTTGTCGAGTAACTGTTACAGATCGAGACATTGCATCGAGCCACAACTTAACGTCTCAATCTGTAACACCTAAGGACCGTTTTTCCTGCTAGATGTTACAGATCGAGACAGATTGCCCGCGGCCAACTCAAATGTCTTGATCTGTAACATCAAGAGAGGTTTTTGACCCCTTACTGTTACAGATTGAGATGTTGTCTCGCGGGGCTGGGGTTTGTCTCGTTCTGTAACATCTAGACCTGTATCTGCCGAGCTAGTGTTACAGATCGAGACAATTGCCGGGGAGGGGCCCCGTCACGGCAAGACGCCCGCTCCCTAGATACAGAATCCGGGAATCACGCAGGTTCGCTTGTTTGGCTTTTCCGCAGGCGTTGCGTACGTAAAGACGTCGCCGTCGTGCCCCACGCGGTTCATATAGAGCGTGCCTTCGCTCTCCGATGTGTCGGGGCTCACCGTGCGCTCCCACCAACAGGTGTCCTTGCCCTTCCACTGGCGGACCATCGTCTCGTTCGTGGAATACGGGCTTACCTTGAGCTCGCGGAAGAGCTGATACTCCTTGCCCTCGCCGTTGTAGATGTCTGCCAGGTAGTGATAGTCCTCGGCAAATGACTCGGGCGGTTGCGTACCGCACAGCTCGACCATGGCGGGCAGCCAAAGGGTCGCGGGCAACTCGCTCAGACACGATGCACTGTTGGCGGCGCCGACGTTGTTCGAGATCTTCTTAACCTCTTTAATAAGTGCGCGCAGCTCGCTTGGCAGCAGCTTGAGGCCGTCGCTGTCGAGCCATTCTCGCAGTTCGCAATCTGCCCAGCCGGCGTTCAATGCCTGCGTTGCGGCATCGCGCTCGGCAATACCTGCGTCGAACATAAACGTTAACCCGGCCTTGCCCGTCCCGTCCAGAAGCTCATCGTGGCGGATGCCCACAAGCTGCGCGCCAACCTGCAGTCCGTTGGTGAGCGTGACACGCTTGGTACACGGATAGGGGATATGCCCGTCGTCGTCGAGCAGATGATAGCGCTTGGCAATCTCGCGTGCCTCGCTACGGGACTCCGCTGCCTTAATCTTGAGCGAAATCTCCTGCAGCTGATCCCAGGTGTAGTCGTCAAGTGAGCTGCGGATGCCGTCGAGGTAGTCGGGAATGCCAAAGCCATGAGTGGCGGCGCCGATGACGCCGAGTCCCGCGACGGCAGCGGCAACGCCGCCGATGATAAAGCGCCGGCGGGTCATGGTGTCGCGTTGAGCCTGCTCCAGGATTTCTTGTGCGCGTTCAGCGGCGACGTCGACTGTAAGATGGGTGCCGGCATCGATATCGACCGCGGTCTCGTTGCCCATGCCTTCGCTGTCTTTGGATTCGGCGGTGGGGAGGTAGGACGAGAGCACCTCGAGCATCTGCTGCTCGGTGGGACGATCGCACTGCTCGACTGAGATGCCTTTCATAATGATCTGGACGAGCGCTTCGTCGTCATTGCATCGCGGCTCGAGCGGCGCTGGCTTGGTCTTGGTCTTTATGAGGTAGAACGAGCCGGTTGCCGCGGCACCCGTCGACTCGACATCGAACGGCTTGCGACCGCTGTAGAGCTGGTACAGAATGCTCGATAGCGCATAGACGTCGATGGCGGGCGAGCGGCGAAGGGCCGCGATGCCTTCGATATCCTGCGTGAGCATCTCGGGCGCGGCGTATGCGGGCGTGGCAAAGCGCCAGATGTCGGCGCGCCGGGTGATCGTGTCGTCGCCGAGGGCCATGGTCGCGGAGCCCATGTCGATGAGACAGGGGTCAAAGGAGCAATCGGCGATCTGTTGCTCGAGCGTTCGACTGGTGGTGCGGAACATGATATTGGAGGGCGACAGGTCGCGATGGACGACCGGGTTAACGAGCCCTTGGGTCATCAGGAGTGCGCGAAGCACGGCGTTTCCAACGGCAGCCACCATCTGGGTGGTCAGCCCGCCCGAGGCGTCGTGCGGAAGCAGGGGCAGCGCCTGCTTGAGCGAGGTGCCCTCGACCCACTCCATGAGGATGAGCGGGTCATCCTCGCACGATCCGTAGCCATAGACGCGCGAAAATCCGCGCAGGTGCGAGACGGTACACAGATGACGGTACTCCTCGAACAGCGCGGCGGTGTTGGCCAGGTGCGCAGCTGCTTGCTCGGCGGAGCGATCGGGCATCTGGTCGGAAAGGATGGCGTTGTCCTTGAGCAGCTTGACGGCAAAGACCTCGCCGCTCGTGTTGGTCGCGCGCAGTACCTGTCCGATATTGCCGTCGCTGCGATAGGGCGTTTGGAGGATAAGCGTCATGAAACGGCGCTTGGCATCGTCTTCCGCGCTCGGATTGACCGCCACGGCGGTGTCGAATGTGTCGAGACGGATGAGTTTGCTGCCACGAACGGGATCCATAGTGTTCACAACGTTCCTTTGTTTATAGGGGTTGGCCGTATGCTCATACTAAAAGTACGGACATCGATAGAACCTATGATAGACGGCTCTGATGAAAAGTGAATGTTCATTGTCGCAATTATTGCGTGCAGCACGACGCAAACGGCGGAAAGGCGGAGGACGATTGGTCGCCGTCCGCCTTTCCGCGCTAGTCCACAATGACAAGGAATGTCGTGTAGAGGCCCAGATGGAGCCTGTCGCTGTTTTCGATTTCCACCGGGGGATAGACTTTGCCGGGCTCTCGTTGGTCGCGGGGCGGCTCAATCACAATATCGCCGTCGCCCGCGCCCGATTCGAGCACTGTGCCGTTGGTCGACCCAAGGCCCTGGGCGTACCAGTGCCCGCCCTCGAGCCAAATGCGGAGATGCTCGCGCGATGCATCAGCGCCTACATCGGTGATGCTGGGCGAGGTTTTGGGCAAGGACCCAATTACCGTGCCGCGCGGGTCACGCGTAAGGGGGTGGATTTGCATGTCAACGCTGTTTCCGGCGTGCGTCCTAAGCAAGCCGAGGTTGGGAGCGACGGCGCGCGGTTGATCCAAGCTGCTCAAAAAACTACGACCGACGGTGGTCTCGGTGGTGCCAAAGTGCCCGCCCGTCTTGCTGTCGCAAAAGCGCTCGACGGTGGCCACGCCCTGAACGGGATCGGCGAGCGCCCCCGTTGCCACAAAGAGCATAAGGTAAAGCGTGCTTTTCTCGCGCACGGCATTGCCGTCAAAGTTGTCGATGCGATTGAGGGCATTTGCATATAGGCGGCTGTCCAGCTTGTAGCTGGTGAGAGCCGACATCATTTCGTTGGCGGCCGGACCGCGATAGTGCTCGGCGATTGCCCGATAGGCGGACTCGCCGCCGCCGAGCTTGCTGCAGATTGCCGAGGAAAGGTTGAGCGTGGTGACGGTAAAGTCGCTGTAGATGGAGGGCGCGCACTGGTCAGGCTTGCGATGGACGATGTAACGGGTGAGATACGAGCGGTTGGAAGAGCATTTCTCGAGCAAGGTGCTGCCGAGATGGGAGTTTCCATTGATAAGCATTCGGGCGATTTCGAGATGCTTAAGACCGCCGAACGAGCGAATATCGTTATAGAGGACCGAGCAAGGCGTCTCTGCTGCCACGGATACCTCCTTTGATTGCTTCCTAGCCAATATGGCGATAGGAATTAATGCCCCCCCGGTGGGCCACGTATTAAATGGCTGCGCAATATATGGCGTAACCAAAGCAACATTATAGGCCACATGTTCGAAATTGCAGGAAGACTGAGAGATTTGGTTTGGACTGGACGGAAATTCCCCTCTGTCTTGATCTGTAACAATTGGGACCGATTTTGCTGCGTAACTGTTACAGATTGAGACGTTTGTGGGCCGTGTCGACCGTTTGTCTCGATCTGTAACACGTAGAGGAAGATTTGCCCTGTAGATGTTACTGATTGAGACAATCGGCCCAGACTCGCCCGTCCGCCTCGTCATCTGTGGTTTACGTGGGGGCATGCGAAGCACGGGTATACTAACCGCGGCGAATCTGCTCCATCGCTTAGAGCTGCTGCGTCTGGACGGCGCGTGATAGGGCTGCCAAAGCGATCGCCAGCGTGCTGAGCAACGTCCTCTCTGTGCGCACCTGTTTTGTATGTATTAGCGCACTACCAAGCACGCCCGCGCGGCCGCATGCCGCGCTCATGACGCGTGCAGATAAGGAACAACAACATATGCGTAATTCTGTATCCGACGTCACCGACGCCGAGATTCTGGACGAGACCCGCGAGGCTATGGCCCAGGCTGCCTTCGATGCCGCCGATGAGGCCAACGCCGCCCAGGCCGTCGAGTCCGCTACCGAGAGTCTGCCCGCCTTTGACGAGCTGGGCCTTTCCGACGAGATGCTTCGTGCCATCGAGAACCTAGGCTACACGGCGCCCACGCCTGTCCAGGCTGGCTCGATCCCCGTGGTGCTCGAGGGCCGCGACCTGCTTGCCGCCGCTCAGACCGGCACCGGCAAGACGGCCGCCTTTTTGCTGCCGACCATGAACAATCTGGAGCACATCGCTCCTCCCAAGCCCGTGCGCGAGCGCGGCGGCCGCAACCGCCGTCGCGGTGCTAAAAAGCCCGAGGGCAACGGTCGCGGCCCGGTGATGCTTGTCATCACCCCTACGCGCGAGCTTGCCCAGCAAATCGATGAGGTCGCAAGCAAAATCGCCGACGTCACCGGCCATGTCGCCGTGACCGTCGTGGGCGGCGTGAGCTACAAGCCGCAGACCGCGGCACTCAAGTACGGCTGCGATATCCTGGTCGCCACGCCGGGCCGTCTGGTCGATCTGATCGAGCAGGGTGCCTGCCACCTGGACGAGGTTAAGGTCCTGGTGCTCGACGAGGCCGATCGCATGCTCGACATGGGCTTTTTGCCCGCCGTTCGCCGTATTGTGCGCGAGACGCCGGCCGAGCGCCAGACGCTGCTGTTCTCGGCGACCCTCGACGAGGAGGCCGTGGGCGAGATCACCGACCTGGTGAGCGGTCCGGCCCGCGTGGAGATCGCGCCCGCCACGTCGACCGCCGACACCGTCGACCAGTTTGTGTTCCCGGTGTCCATCGAGGCCAAGAACAACCTGCTGCCCGAGTTTCTCAAAAAGGAGGGCCCGGAGCGCACTATCGTCTTCATGCGCACCAAGCACCGCGCCGACAGCTGCTGCCGTCGTCTGGAGCGCAAGGGCATCAAGGCCGCCGCAATTCACGGCAACCGCAGCCAGGCCCAGCGCGAGCGCGCGCTTTCGGCCTTCCGCGACGGCACCGTCGACGTGCTGGTGGCAACCGACGTGCTTGCCCGCGGCATCGACATCAGCGACGTGCGCTACGTCGTGAACTTTGACGTGCCGGCCGAGCCGACTGACTACATTCACCGTATTGGCCGTACGGGCCGCGCCGGCGAGCTGGGCTGGGCCATCACGTTTGTGACCGAGCAGGACGTCGATGAGTTCTACGAGATCGAGAAGCTCATGGACAAGACGGCTGACATCTACGAGGCCGGCGACCTGCATGTGGGCCCCAACCCGCCCGCCGTCGATCCCGAGCGCGACCCTGCGGCCTTTAAGGTGAAGAAGAAGACCAAGCGCGGCAAGTCCAAGAGCAAGAAGAAGCTTGAGCAGGCACGTCGCGACGGCAAGCGCAACGGCGATGACTACGGCGATGTGGCCGGTCGTTCCAACCGCGGTCGCGACGAGCGTCGCGGCGACGGCGAGCGTCCGAGCCGTTCCAAGCGCGGCGGCAAGACCCGCGTGCGCGAGGGCGTTCAGGCTCGCGTGGACGAGGCTGTTGAGAGCGTGGCCCGCGAGGTGGCTGCCGAGGAGCGTGCTGGCGCTGCCGAGCAGACCCCGCGCGGCAACCGTGCCGAGCGCCGTGCCAAGCAGTTCCAGGGCGAAGCGCACCGCCGTCGTCGTGAGGACGAGGACCGTGGCGGTCGTCGCCGTGTTGAGCGTGAGGACGAGGGCCGTGGTTCGCGCGGCGGCAAGCGCGGTGCGGGCGACCGCCGTCGTTCCGGTCGTGATGACGAGCGCGGTGGCCGTGACGAGCGTCGCGGCGGCGAGGGTCGCGGTGAGCATGGCACCCGCAGCGGTGAGTCCCGTGGCGGCAAGCGCTTTGAAGAGCGCGGTGGCCGCGGCGGCGAGCGTCGCGAGGGCGCTCGCGGCAATGGTGGGCGCAGCGGCGCTGGGCGTTCCGGTGAGTCGCGCGAGCGTCGCGATCCGCGTGCCAGCCGTGATCGTCGCGATGACTGGCGCAACTACGACGATACCCGCGAGGAGCGTCGCGGCGGCTACCGTGGTGGTCGTTGCGGCAACCAGGCCGGCTCCCGCGGCGGTCGTGCCGGCGGTCGCGATAATCGTGGCAGCTATGGCAACAGCAGTGGCGGCAAGCGCGGCGGCAGCTCCCGTCGTCCCGGCGACGGCGGCGGCAAGCGCAAATAACATACGTATCGCACGCTAGCGTGAGACAAGCTAAGGGCCCCGAGCAACTACGCTCGGGGCCCTTTTTGGTGCAAAGGGGTCAGAGCAAGGAGTGTCCCTGGGTGCCGGCAGAAAAGGAACGTCCCTAAGTGCCGCATAGCTACCGTTTATCGGAGAATAAATACCGTTCACCGGTCATAATGATTATTCTGGCTTTGGGCTTGTCTACAATAGCTCTCGTAAAAAGAAATGCGGAAGGTTACCGAGTCCCTCGGACGTGGGCCTAACCAAAGTCTTTGAACGGGTGTGTCTCTATGGATGCATTCGCTTGATTTTGGTTGGGCTATATTTATGAAGGGACATGCCGCCATGGGTTTCTTTTCTCGCCTGATGGGCGGTTCGGATGAGCAGAAGACTGCAGCTTCCGAGTTCGAAATCCTCGCTCCCGTTTCCGGCGAGCTTGTTCATCTAGAAAATACCAATGACCCTGCTTTTAGCAGCCGCGCGGTGGGCGATGGCGTTGCCGTGGTTCCCCAAGAGGGAACGGTGTGCGCTCCTGTTTCCGGCACCGTCGCGGCGTTGTTTCCGACTGAGCACGCGCTGGGCATCATGTCCGACGACAGCTCTGCTCAGGTGATGCTGCATATCGGAATCGACACTGTTAAACTTGAGGGCAAGGGCTTCCATGCGCTCGTTGCTCAGGGTGACCATGTCGACGCGGGCCAGCCCCTCGTCGAGGTCGATTTCGACGCGGTTCGCGCCGCTGGCTTCGACCCCACGGTCTTCGTTATCGTGTGCGAGCGCTCGGAGAACTCGACTCTTCGTGAGCATGCTTCCGGCCCTGTTGCTGTTAAAGAGCCTGTCGTCTGGCTTTCCGAGTAAATTCTTGTGGTGGGTACCGTGGTTATCAAGCGAGTTTTCAACAATAACGTCGCAATGGTCACTTCGGACGATGGCTCCGAGCTCATCGTCATCGGCCGAGGCCTCTGCTTTGGCCGCCATGCCGGTGATATCATCGACGAGGCGTCGGTCGAAAAGACCTATGCGCTGCAGGAGGGTACCTCCCAGGATTCTCGTACGATTGACCGCTTGGCACATCTTTTGGAGTCCATCCCCACCGTTAACCTCGTGATTTCCGAGGACATTGTTCAGATGCTTCGTCGAGAGCTCAATGTTGATATCAATGACAAGATTCTCATTGCTCTCGCAGATCATATTAGCCTCGCCCTTGATCGCGAGCGCAAGGGCATTCCGTGCGAGAATCCGTTGCTGCTCGAGATCCAGCAGTTCTATCGCAAGGAGTATGCGCTTGCGGGCCGTGCCCTTCAGATTATCAAGGATTACCTGGGCATCGAGATGAGCGAGGAGGAGCAGGGCTTCATCACCTTGCATATCGTCAACGCTACCATGCCGCAGCGCTCTGACCGTCTGATTGTTTCGGTCCAGCTTGTTCGCGACGTGCTCGCGATTGTTTCCGAGCACTATGCCACGACCCTTGACGTCGCCTCGTTGCCGTACGAGCGTTTCGTTCGCCATCTGCAGTTTTTTGCGCAGCGAGCGCTCGATCCCGCGGCGGGGCAGGTCAATGGCGACGCGCTGTTCCGTATCGATGAAACGGTGTATCCGAGGGCGTTCTCGTGCGCGGAGTCAATTGCCGACCGCTTAGCGTCTACCTATAACGTTGTCGTTACCAATGCCGAGAAGAGTTATCTCGCATATCACATTGTTAACCTGCTTGGAGAATCTGGTCTCTAGGCATAACGTGCCCGCACATCGATTGATATAAGACAAGGCTCATGGTCTTGTCCAGGGCACACCTGTCTTAATTTGCGGAAAAGAAAGGGGAGTACCGCTATGACCGCAAAAAAGAAAGTAAACCTCAAGGCGCCGTTGGAGGTGTTCGCGAAGTCGATCGTCCAGCCGATGATGTATCTCTCGGTTGCCGGCATCCTGCTCATCGTGGGCATCATTCTGACCAACAAGACCATCTGCGCCGTGGTCCCCGTGCTGGGCTCCGGCCCGTTCCAGCTTGCGGGCGCCGTTGTCTATCAGTCGCTGATGTTTATCATCAACAACCTCTCGATTCTGTTCTGCGTGGGCATCGCCGGCGCCATGGCAAAGAAGAATAAGGGCCATGCTTCGCTGATCGCCCTGATGTCGTTCTTCCTGTTCCTTCAGGCCAATAACATCGTGCTCAACGCCACCGGTTCTCTTGCCGAAGCGAGCGGCATGCTCGGCCTTACCGGAACCGGCCAGAGCACCGTTATGGGCATTCAGGTCCTCGATACCGGCGTGTTTGGCGGCATCATTCTTGGTTGCATCACCGGTGCCGTGTTCAACAAGTACTCGAACAAGCAGTTCCCCGTTGCCCTTTCGATGTTCTCGGGCGTTCGCTTTCCGTTCCTGATCATGATCATCATTTCCTGGATCATGGGCGCTGGCTTCTGCATCGTTTGGCCTCCGGTTCAGGGTGCCATCTCCTCCGTTGCCGGCATCATTAAGGAGTCGGGCAACATCGGTCTGTTTATCTACGGCATGCTCAACAAGTTGCTCGTTCCCACCGGTCTGCACCACCTCATCTACACCCCGTTCCAGTTCTCCGATGTGGGTGGCACCCTTACGCTGGGCGATCAGGTTATCGCCGGCGCCTATCCCATCCGTGTCGCCGAGATGGCAATGACGGGCCAGCCCTTCTCCGATAGCACGTATTTCAACAGCTACGCCTTCAACAACCTGTGGCCCTACATCGGCATCGGTCTCGCCTTTATCTTCACCGCCTACAAGCAGAACAAGGACAAGACCAAGGCTGTCATCATCCCGCTGATCATCACCGCCGTGCTTTCCTGCGTGACCGAGCCCATGGACTTCCTCTTTGTCTTTGCTGCCCCTGTGCTCTTTGTCGTCCACTCGATTCTTTCCGGCGTCTTCCTGGTTCTTCTTAAGGTTCTCTCCGTGCCCGCTTCGACTGCAGGCGGCATCATCAACATCGTTGTTTCCAACCTGGTCCTTGGTGTTGATAAGACCAACTGGCCGGTCATGCTGGTGCTTGGAGTTCTCAACGCCGCTCTGTACTTCTTCCTCTTCACCTTCCTTATTAAGAAGCTCAACCTCCACACGCCTGGTCGCGAGGAGGAGTCCGAGCTCGCCGAGTCCGTCGCCGAGGGCGAGGCCGCCGCGTCTGTCGCGGTGAAGCAGGGCGCTGTTGCCGCGGCTCCCGCAGAGGGCGTCGATGCGGGCATTGCCGATCTGGTCGCAGGTCTTGGCGGCAAGGACAACATCGAGGAGCTCGAGAACTGCTTTACGCGTCTCCGCGTGAACGTTAAGAACCCGGACCTCATCGATGAGAACCTCATCAACCACGTGCCCAACAGCGGCATCAACCGCAACGGCAATAATATCCAGATCATCTTTGGCATGAAGGTCGCCGAGATGCGCGACAAGGTCGAAAACGCAATTGAGAAGGAGCAGTAAACAATGATCATTACTCTGTGTGGTGGCGGATCCACCTTTACCCCCGGCATCGTCAAGTCCATCGCTCTGCGCAAGGACGAGCTCGACGTTGACGAGATTCGTCTGTACGACATCAACGAGGAGCGCCAGCGCAAGATTGGCGTGCTCGTGGACTGGATTTTGCACGAGGACCTTGGCCTGGACATCAAGCTCACGGTGACCACCGACAAGGAGACTGCCTTTACCGACGCGAGCTTCGTGTTTGCCCAGATGCGCGTGGGCGGCTATGCCATGCGCGAGCAGGACGAGAAGATTCCGCTGCGTCACGGCTGCGTGGGTCAGGAGACCTGCGGCTGCGGCGGCCTTGCCTACGGCATGCGTACCATCTTCCCCATGGTCGAGCTGATTGACGACGTTGAGAAGTACGCCAAGAAGGACTACTGGATTCTCAACTACTCCAACCCTGCCGCCATCGTCTCCGAGGGCTGCCGCGTCCTGCGCCCCAACGCTCGCATCATCAACATCTGCGACATGCCGATTGCGATCATCGACGTGGTTTGCGCCGCGCTCGATATCGACAAGAAGGACGTCGAGTACGACTACTTTGGCCTCAACCACTTTGGCTGGTTCACCTCGATCCGCCACAAGGGCGAGGAGGTGCTCCCGCAGCTGCGCGAGTACATCAAGGAGCACGAGATTCTGCTGCCCGATTCTTACCTCAAGGGCATGAGCTCGCTGATGTCCAAGAAGCCCGAGGAGGCCACCGACGAGCATCCCGAGCAGAACCGCCACACCAAGGGCAGCTGGTACTACGTCTGGAAGGGCGAGTACGAGATCATGGAGTGCTTCCCGGAGTACCTGCCCAACACGTATCTGAACTACTACCTGCAGCAGAAGGAGTTCGTCGAGCATTCCAACCCCGAGCGCACCCGTGCAAACGAGGTCGAGGAGACGCGCGAGAAGAACCTCTTTGATGGCATCGACCATTACGAGAAGACGGGCGAGATCGACGAGAGCACGTTCTATGCGGGCAGCCACGGCGACTGGATTGCCGATCTGGCCATCGCTCTGAAGAACGATACCAAGCAGCGCTTCCTGGTCATTTGCGAGAACAAGGGCGCTATCCCCAACATGCCCTACGACGCCATGGTCGAGCTGCCTGCCTACATTGGCAAGAACGGCCCCGAGGTCATCAGCCGCGACAACATCCCGCTGTTCCAGCAGGGTCTTATGATGCAGCAGCTGAACTCCGAGAAGCTCATCGTCGAGGCTACGATCGAGGGTTCGTACGAGAAGGCGCTCAAGGCCTTTACGCTCAACAAGACCGTGCCTTCGATGAAGGTCGCCAAGGAGGTTCTCGACGACATGATCGAGGCCAACAAGGGTTACTGGCCCGAGCTTCGCTAAAGACAGAAGGTCTCTGGCACAAAAGAGCCGATGACCGTAAAACTTGATCAATGCCCTGTTCGCGTGTTTGCGCGGACGGGGCATTGCCGTTTTGCGCAAAGGGTTGATATGGGGGTGGGCAGCGCCGTCGCGTCGAGATTGCCCGAGCCCTGCTGTGCCCAGGCGACGCGGTGATTCTGGACGAGCCCTTTACCGGTCTAGATACCGCTGCGCGCGACGCATGCGCCGAGGTCGTGCTCGACTTGCTCGACGGTCGCATCCTGTTGCTTGCCACGCACGATGCCGTCGACGCTCAGGCCCTCAATATCTCGGATATCATCACGCTCTAAATACTTACTCAGCAACAAAAGGATCCGTTTTCCTCCGTCCCCATGGGGTCGGGTATGGTATTCTATCTGCGGGGTAATACTTTGGAATACCAAGTAATACCAACGCCGTAGAAACAAACTCCAGATGCGGGCCAATCGGGTTGCCTTCACAGCCCGTCGCCCAGCCGCGTGGCCCGCATCTATCCGCACCACCGTCGTTTCAAAAAGGAAGCGCCATGGCAGAACACATGACCCCGGTTGTCGCGAAGGTCTTGCCCGAGGAAAAGGCGGCCTTCGCGGCGGCAACGCAGCTCGTAGGTACCACGCCGTCCAACGCCATCCGCATGTTTATCGCCGCGTTTAATCGCTGCGGCACCTTTCCGTTCGACATTTCGCCCAACGGGGCCTTTGGCACTGCGCCCGATTCTCATCAACAATGACTGTCCCAAACTGCCGGCACTTGGGGACGTTCCTTTTCTGCCGGCAGTTAAGGAACGTCCCCAAGTGCCGGGTTTTGAGGAGGTTGGCATGCTCAATGCGATGATTTGGGCGCTTGCCTGTTTTGGCGTAGTCGCTGCCGATATCGCCCTGAGCGTGGTTTTGTTCTCCGCTCTGGGCGTCGCATCGGTGTTCATGGGCTTTTCGATTGACGACCTCGATATTCAATTGCTTCAGGCTGCCGCGCAGATGGCATCGTTTTTAATGGCGCTGCTGTGGTGGCGTTATCTGTGGCCGCGTTCGTTTATGGCACGCCGGCAAAGCGCGCATCCGCTCGGCGGGGGAGCGCGTGGGGCGTGGAAGCGCATCGTCTGCGTTATCGTGATTGGCCTTGCCCTGCAGGTGGTCGTTGGCTACGTGACCGACGCCGTGCTGTCGCTGTTGCCGGAGGCCGCGGCCGACTACAGCGAACTTGTCGAGGAGACGGGCATGGGTGACACGAGCTATCTGGCCGTCCTGACCACGGTGCTCGGCGCTCCGTTTTGCGAGGAGCTGCTGGTGCGCGGTATCATTTTTGAGTTTTCGCTCCGAGCGTTTAATCCGCAGTGCCGCCCACTTTGGAAGCGCCGGCGTCGTGCGGGTGCGCAGGACGGCGCCATGGTGCCCTGGGCGGCCCCGAGCACGTGGGGTATCGCCGCGGCGGTCGTGCTGCAGACGGCAATCTTCGGTTTTATGCACATGAATTGGGTGCAAGGTTGCTACGCGGGTGCCGCCGGCCTCATCTTTGGTTGGGTGCTCGTGACGACCGGAAAGCTCCGCTACACGATCCTGCTGCACTTCGCCTTTAATACCGGGTCGTATCTCATGACGTTGCTCTGGTTTGTGAACACGCCGTTCGACGTGGCAATTACGGTCGCTATCGCCGGCGTCATCCTCGTTGAGGCAATGCGGTCGCTGCGCCGCGCGTGTGGGATGGACGCAGCGAGCGCACCGCTGCCCTAGTTGCGGCGTCCGCCTCCGTTGGCGCCCTGACGTCCCTGAGCTGCACGGTTGCGCCCGGCAGTGTTCTGCGCACGCGACATGCCGCCGTGCCCCTTGCTACCTTTGGGCCCCTTGCCGGCACCGCCAGCGCCACCGTGCGGTTTGCCGCCCTTCTTGCCGGTGCCATGCCCACCGCCAACAGACGTCTCGCCCGGGCGTGGCGGCACGGGGCGAATCAGGCAATGCTTGGTGTAGCCAATCAGATCGCGGCGGCCGGCTTTTTCCAGCGCCTCACGCACGAGCTTGTAGTTCTCGGGCTTGCGGTATTGGATGAGCGCACGCTGCATGGCCTTCTCGTGTGGGTCGCGTGCCACGTAGATCGGCTTCATGGTGCGCGGGTCAACGCCGGTGTAGTACATGCAGGTCGACATGGTGGACGGCGTGGGGTAGAAGTCCTGCACCTGCTCGGGCATATAGCCCATGTCGCGCACGGCCTCGGCAAGGGCCACGGCTTCCTTCATGGTTGAACCGGGGTGGCTCGAGATCAGGTACGGCACCACATACTGCTTGAGTCCGTATTCGCGGTTCAGGCGTTCAAATTTACGGCAGAACGCATCGTAGACGGCGCGGCTCGGCTTGCCCATCACACTCAGCACCGCATCGCTCACGTGCTCGGGCGCTACGCGCAGCTGGCCCGAGACATGGTGTTCCAAAAGCTCGCGCAAAAACTCGTCTGAGGCATCGGCCATGGTGTAATCGAAGCGAATGCCGCTCCTCACAAAGACCTTCTTGACGCCTGGCAGCTGGCGCAGGTCGCGCAGCAGCTGCGTGTAGCCGCTCTCATCGACCACCATGTTCTTGCATACGCTCGGCCACAGGCAGCGCTTGTTCTTGCACACGCCGTGCTTGAGCTGTTTGTCGCAGGCAGGACGGCTAAAGTTGGCCGTCGGTCCGCCCACGTCGTTGATGTAGCCCTTAAACTCGGGGTCGCGCGTGAGCAGCTCGGCCTCGCGCATGATCGAATCGTGGCTGCGCATCTGCAGCACGCGGCCCTGGTGGAAGGTGAGCGCGCAAAACGAGCACTCGCCAAAGCAGCCGCGGTTAGAGCTGATGGAAAACTTGATCTCGGCAAAGGCAGGCACGCCGCCTGCCGCGTCGTAGTCGGGATGCCAATCGCGTGCGTAGGGGAGCTCTGCCACCTCGTCCATCTCGTCAGTGGTGAGCGTCGCGGACGGCGGGTTCTGCACCACATAGACGCTGTTGGGGTAGGGCTCTACCAGGCGATGTCCGGTGATGGGGTCCATATTCTGCTGCTGCACGTTAAAGCTGCGCGCGTAGTTGAGCTTGTCGGCGGTAAGGTCGTCCCAGCTGGGCAGCAGGTCGTAGTCGTAGACCTCGTCGAGCGAGCTGGTGCGGTAGACGGTGCCATTGATATAGGTAATCTGATCGACGGGCAGTCCCGCGTCGAGCGCGTCGGCGATCTCGACGATCGCGTGCTCGCCCATGCCGTAGATGAGGATGTCGGCGCCCGAGTCGAGCAGTACCGAGCGCTTGAGCTTGTCCTGCCAGTAATCGTAGTGGGCCAAGCGACGTAGGCTTGCCTCGATGCCACCGATAATGATGGGGGCATCCTTAAACGTCTGGCGGATGAGATTTCCGTAGACCGTGACGGCTCGGTTGGGGCGGTGACCCTCCTCGCCGCCGGGGGTATAGGCGTCGGTGTGGCGGCGGTGCTTGGTCACCGAATAGTGGTTGACCATGGAGTCCATGTTGCCGGCGCTGACGAGAAAGCCCAGGCGCGGCTCGCCGAGCACGGTGATGCTGGCGGGGTCGGTCCAGTCGGGCTGGCAGATGATGCCCACTTTGTAGCCGTGCGCGTCGAGTACGCGGCTGACGATGGCCATGCCAAAGCTGGGGTGGTCCACGTAGGCGTCGCCGCAGATGTAGACAAAGTCGCACTGGTCCCAGCCGCGCGCATCCATGTCGGCGCGACTGACGGGTAGGAACTTATCGCGGCCCGGACGCCAGTGGCGTGAGGGCGCTGCCTGGGTGTGCGCGGCCCGGGTGGCGGGGGCGGCCGTGACCTGCACCTTACCGCCGCGCTTTTGCTGCTGGCCCTGTTTGCCCTGCTGACTGCGCTGGTTATTCTGAGCGTGCTGAGGCTTTTTTGCCACGATCCCTCCCGGTGTTTGTATGCTGCACGTAATTGTAACCAGTCTTTTTGGAACGGGGCTAAAAAGACTGGTGGAGTACATGGGCTGGCGGATCGGCGCGTCGATGCGGGTGTCGGCGCTTCTCCCGCCGTTTGTTTCCAGACTGTGTATCCCCGTGTCGAAGGGGTCGTCTCGCGCGCACGCCATGTTGTCAATGGGTTACAGTATGAATGGCGGCAATGTCTCCGCCAACGCACGAGAGGGTCGTCAACAAGGAGGATGTACGACGATGCAGCGTGCCAAACAGATATCGGAGTCCATCGAGCTGGGCATCATCTTGGCGCTCGCCGGTGGCTTTATGGATGTGTATTCGTACATTGGGCGCGACCATGTTTTCGCCAACGCGCAGACGGGCAACATCCTGCTGGTGGGCGTGAGCATCTCGGAGGGCAATTGGGCACTTGCGGGGCGTTACTTCTTCCCTGTGGTTTCGTTTGCTGTGGGCATTATGCTTGCCGACCTGGTACACGAGCGTTTTGGCAGCGTGATTCACTGGCGCCAGGTGACGGTGTTCTTTGAAGCCGGCATCTTGCTGGGCGTGAGTTTTATTCCCGGTGGCGATTTCAACCTGCTCGCCAACTGCCTTACCTCGTTTGCCTGCGGTATGCAGGTCGAGAGTTTCCGCAAGATTCATGGACACGGCATCGCCACGACCATGTGTATCGGCAACTTGCGCAACGCGCTGCAAAACGTGGACGATTACATCATCACCCACAAGCGCGGCTTTTTGGAAAACGGCCTGCTGTACTTTGGCGTGATCTTTACCTTTGTGTTTGGCGCCGTGCTGGGCAACTGGTGTATTGAGCGCATGGGGCTGCACGCCATTGCGGTGGCGAGCGTGCTGCTGTTTATCGCGTTTGCCATCATGTTTATCGACCGTGAACGCGATTTGCGCAGGAAATGGGCCCGCATCATAGCTGACTGGCAGACCACGAGTCTTAAGCGCTAAAGTGCATGTTCGTAACAACATTCAGGAGCCAGAAAAACTATCTAGCTCCTGAATGTTGTTACGAACTACTTTTTGCGATTTATTCGAGATGCTCTTCAATTCGAGCCCTAAGTAGGGCAATGGCTGTAGGTATTCCAATTGCGGCGGCTAATTCGGCTTTATCCAAAACCTGTATGTTAAAGCACGATTGTTTATCACATTGAAGGACGTTAACTGAAGATAGCTCCACTTCCCGTTGACTGAATATATCGTAATCTCCAAATAGGAAGTTACCTTTTATTGTGTAATTCGGTATGTTCGTTACGCACTTCATCTCAAGTCTGTTTAGGCCATAATCGAACACCGCAACTTCCTTGTGTTCGATGATGAGCGCAACCCTGGGCATGTTACTAAAACCACCGTCGACGACAGTAAAGAGTTTTTCATTTGCATCGTCATAAACGGTGTATTTAAGACTCAATAGCTGTCCTAGTGGACCCGTGAACCCATGTCTTTTGATGTTGAGGTTGTCTCCCGCTGGGTTGACGAGAGCCAGAGCATGCGGATAAGGGTTACCTTCAATTGAGATTCGATATTCGTTTGTAGCCGTCTTGCTCGATTTAGGACCAGTAGCCATCATGCGTCATCGCCTCGATCGAATTGGAACCGTCTTCTGCTTCGTGCGGAGAATTACGCTGTACGTTGCAGTACATGCAGCTGCAATAACCGCATGGGCAATTTCTAACAAAATGAATGACACTATTTGCTGCACGCATATTGATCACTATAAAGTATCCTTTTATAAACGTATTGTCAAACATATATTGCTAAAACAGAAACAATTTATAGACTGAGTTGCTCGTATTCTTTGGGCGATTGCTCCTATAATCTAGCCTTCGCTGCTGTCGGGAGGGAAGGACTGGGGCTCCGTTATTATGTTGAAACGCTTTAACACTTTTGATGTTCTCATGCATTTTTTGTTTCAAAAGCGTTAGGATGGGACTCATAGCGTGGGGCGTAATGGGTGCCCCGCACACGATGGGAGGCTATCAATGGCTAATCGTTTCGTTCTTAACACCATTTCTTATCATGGTTCTGGCGCCATCAAGGAGATCCCCGGCGAGCTCCAGCGTCGCGGCTACAAGAAGATCTTCGTCTGCTCCGACCCCGATCTGGTCAAGTTTGGCGTTACCGCTAAGGTGACCGACGAGCTCGACGCCGCCGGCATCGCTTGGAGCCTTTACTCCGAGATCAAGCCCAACCCCACCATCCAGAATGTCAAGGACGGCGTCGAGGCCTTCAAGGCCGCCGAGGCTGACGCTATCGTGACCATCGGTGGCGGTTCCTCCATGGACACCGCCAAGGCCATCGGCATTATTATCAACAACCCCGAGTTCGCCGATGTCCGCAGCCTCGAGGGCGTTGCTCCCACCAAGAACCATGCCGTGTTCACCATCGCCGTGCCGACGACCGCCGGTACCGCTGCCGAGGTGACCATCAACTACGTCATCACCGACCCCGAGAAGGTCCGCAAGTTCGTGTGCGTCGACACCAACGACGCCCCCGAGGTCGCCGTCGTCGACCCCGACATGATGGCTTCCATGCCCGCCGGCCTGACCGCTTCCACCGGCATGGACGCTCTGACCCACGCCATCGAGGGCTACACCACTAAGGGCGCTTGGGAGCTCTCCGACATGTTCCACTTTGAGGCTATCAAGCTGATTAGCGAGAACCTGCGCGACTCTGTCGCTGAGGCCAAGTCCGGTCAGCCCGGCTCCGGCCGCGAGGGCATGGCCCTTGGCCAGTATGTCGCCGGCATGGGCTTCTCCAATGTTGGCCTGGGCATCGACCACGCCATGGCTCACACCCTGTCCGCTCACTACGACACCCCGCACGGCGTTGCTTGTGCCATGCTGCTGCCGATCGCCATGGAGTTCAACAAGCCGGTTTGCGCCGAGCGCCTGGCCAAGGTTGCCGTTGCCATGGGCGTTGACACCACGGGCATGAGCACCGACGAGGCCGCCGATGCCGCCATCGCCGCCGTCAAGCAGCTCTCTGCCGACGTGAACATCCCGCACGTCTGCGAGGCCATGAAGGCTGACGAGATCGAGGTCCTGGCCAAGGACGCTATGGCTGACGCCTGCTTCCCGGGCAACCCGCGCGAGGCGACGCTCGACGACGTCATCGAGCTCTTCAAGAAGATCTGCCCGGCTGCCTAACTTGGTTCGGCGGGCCCCCGCCCGTTAGCCCCACAATCGTCCTCGGACATGTCGGAAGCCCCCGCTGCGCACTTCGTGCGGCGGGGGCTTCCTCCGTCCTGCGGAAAGATTGTGGGGCTAACGGGCGGGGACCGCCGGCTCGTTATCGTGGCGGGCGCTGCTCTGAGAAGCTCGATGGGTTGTCTCGCTAGGTAAATAATTGTGCGCGGTGGTATTGTTGCTGTGGGTTTAATTCGATATGAAAGGGTGACTTTGGTGTCCAAGATGGATTCTACGCTCTCCTATATTACTGACCAGTTGAAGGCGCTTACCTCGATTGCTTCGCCTACGGGCTATACCCGTGCGGCGACTGATTATCTAATGGAAACGTTGTGCGATATGGGGTTTGGACCTGAGCGTTCTAATAAGGGTAACGTGCTCGTTGAGCTTGGTGGCGAGGGTGAGCCGCTCGTACTGGCGAGCCATGTCGATACCCTGGGCGCCATGGTGCGCTCCATTAAGGACAATGGTCGCCTGCGCCCCACGACCCTCGGCGGGCATCAGTGGTCTACGGCCGATGGCGAGAACTGCACCGTCTACACGCGTGACGGCAATGTGTACACGGGTGTGGTCCTCAATACCGAGCCTTCGGCGCACGTGGCCGACGAGCCGGTCAAGACCATCGAGAAAAACATGGAAATCCTGCTCGATGAGAATGTCGACAGCAAAGATGATGTGCTCGAGCTGGGCATTCAGACGGGCGACATCATCGCTATGGATCCGCGTACCACGGTGACGGAAAGCGGCTACATTAAGAGCCGCTTCTTGGATGACAAACTGTCGGCGTCGATTCTGCTGGGTCTGGCCCGCGCCGTTGCTGACGGCGAGGTGACCCTTTCGCGCAAGGTTTCGCTGCTCTTTACGGTGTACGAGGAGGTCGGTCACGGTGGCGCCTTCGTGCCGGCCGACACGCGCGAGATGATCAGCGTTGACATGGGCTGCGTGGGCGACGACCTGGGCTGCACAGAGCGCATGGTTTCGATTTGCGCCAAGGATTCGGGTGGCCCCTACAACTACGATCTGGTGACCACGCTGTCCAATATCGCGCGCGAGCTTGAGCTCGACTACGCGATCGATGTGTACCCGCACTACGGCTCCGACGTCGAGGCTACGCTCTCGGCCGGCTACGACATTCGCCATGGTCTGATCGGCCCCGGCGTGTACGCGAGTCACAACTACGAGCGCAGCCACATCGACGGCGTGCGCAATACCTACGAGCTCGTTCGCGCCTACGTTCAGCGCTAGGGGAGCAGCTTGCGACTCGGCTGACCAATCGCTAAGGCCCGATTTCTCGGGCCTTTTTTCGCTTTGGGTCGTTTAGTATTATGATGTCTGTAATCTATTAACTAAACGTGTAAATTACTTAACGAGGTGATGCGGTGTATGGATACGTCTGAGTACTTGTCTATGGTTGATGCTGCCCGCCTGTTGGGCGTTACGAAAGCCCGCATATCTCAGCTTGCCGCATCGGGAACGCTCGCGTGCGATATTGTGGGCGGCCGGAAGATGATCGAGTACAATTCTGCGATCGCCTATCAAAAGGTCCGCAAACGAGGGCGCCGTCCTGCAGCCGATGTGGGACGCAAGTTTACGCTGATGTCGGCCGACCATGAGGTCGCGCATGTCTCATTTGATCCGACGCGCGAGCTTCCCTTCGAAATCGCCGAGGTCCTCGATGCGCAACGAATGCCGTTTGGCACATGCTCGAGCTCTTCTCCAACGGTGAATAAGCGGGAGCTCAACGCGTGGTGGGGGCATCGGTCGGTACCCGATGTTCGCCCCGGGCTTATCTCGCGCTACCGAGAGTTAGGGATCGTCAACGGCACTGAGGTGCCGGTTCAGTGCCTGGGCCTCTCGCTTTCGGATTGCTATTGGCTGCGGCCGACCGATTGCGACGGGCTCGAATGGCGAAACATCAATTACTTTGAGAACGAATTTGAGCGATCGGCGCCCGAGGGGCGTTCGGGTTGGCTGGAAGGCATCGGTCTTAAAAATCCCGACAACACATCCGAGGGCGAGCTTCCTAAATCGTGGATGATTCGCAACGGTGTTCGCGTCCTGGTCAAGGGGTGCGGCATGGACGATCAACGTCCCTTTAACGAGGCGGTTGCAACGGCTCTACATCGTCGCTTGCTGTCAGAGGGTGAGTTTGTTCCCTATGCGGTTGAGCGGATGTTCGATGGCCCTGTGTGTTTGTGCGACGACTTTCTTGACGGCCGCGAGGAATATGTTCCGGCTGTTTACGTTAAGAACGCTCTTGGCGGTCAGCGAGGAAACTCGACGTACGACCGGTACTGCCGCTTCCTTGGTAAGCATGGAGCAGACGAGGCTGCCGTGAGAAGGTCTATGTCGCAGATGATCATTTGCGATGCCCTTTTGGCCAACAGCGATCGCCATTGGCGAAACTTCGGCATCATCCGCAATGTCGACACCCTGGAGATAAAACCTGCACCGCTGTTCGATAGCGGCAACTGTCTGTGGTATAACGTGCCAACTGCCGTGCTCTCAGCTGGGGAGTTTGGGTTTTCCGCTAAGCCGTTTGGGCCCGACCCTTTCGTCCAGCTGGCGCTTGCGGACTCGCTCGATTGGTTCGATTCATCGCGGCTCAACGGATTTGTTGATGAGGCAATCGAGATTCTTTCGCAGAGCGAATGGGCGACGGCGGAGGATCGACTCGAGGCCATTTGCCGCGGCCTCGAGCGTCGCGTAATCGAGGTTGGTGCCGCTGTTGAGGCACTTCGACACGTGCGGCGATAAACCAGCGGCTACTTAAGTGCGCCGGTTACGGTACCACCGCCCAGGACGATGTCGCCGCGATAGACTACAACGGCCTGGCCGGGGGCGATGGCTCGCTGCGGCTCGTCAAAAGTTAGCAGTATTTTCCCGTCTTCGTCGCGCGTGAGGGTCGCTGCCTGGTCTTTCTGACGGTAGCGGTACTTGGCACCTACACGAATGCCGCCGGCGTCGAGCTCGGCCTCCATGCGCGTGTCCGGCGCGCTCCAGATCCACTCATCGGCAGTTAGCGCCGAGGCGGTTAGGTCCTCGGCTTCGCCCAGATGCACGGTGTTGCTGGCGGTGTCGACGCCCGTTACATACACCGGATGCGCCATCGCGACACCCAGGCCTTTGCGCTGGCCGATGGTGTAGCGCAGCGCGCCGTTATGGCGTCCGACCACGCTGCCGTCGCGCCACACAATGTCGCCCGGTGCAGCGGCATGTCCGCAGCGGCGCTCGATATAGCCCGCGTAGTCGCCGTCCGGGATAAAGCAGATGTCCTCGCTCTCGGCCTTCTTGGCGTTGATGAAGCCCTGCTCGGCGGCAATGCGGCGTACGTCGCGCTCCTTGTCCAGCCCTGCCAGCGGAAAGATTGTGCGTGCCAGGCGCTCCTGCGTAAGCGAATACAAAAAGTAGCTCTGGTCCTTTTTGGGATCTTCGCCGCGATGTAGCTGCCAGGTGCTGTCTGCCGCCTGGCTTGTTTTGGCGTAATGGCCCGTGGCGATGTAGTCGCAGCCCATATCCAGCGCCGCATCGAGCAGCGCGCCAAACTTAATATGGCGGTTGCAGATGATGCACGGGTTGGGCGTCAACCCCTCCTGGTAGGCGGTCACGAAGCGCTCGATAACATTGCGGTCGAAGGTCTGCTGCAGGTCGAGCACATAGTGGGGTATCCCCAGGCGCTTGGCGACGGCCTTTGCATCGGCGATGTCGCGGTCGACCTTACTCATGCCCGTGGCGGGGTCGGGTGTGGGACAGGTAAGGCGCATGGTGGCGCCGACGCATTCGTAGCCCTGGCGTTTGAGCAGATAGGCAGTCACGCTGGAATCGACGCCGCCGCTCATGGCGACGAGCACGCGCTTGTTGTGCATGGGGAGGTTCTCCTTGGTGGCATGTGGCCAAAAAAGAAAAGCGGCGCGGGAGGCTGGTTCCGCGCCGCAGACATTGTAGCAAGTTCGGACGTCTCGTGGGACACCCTGATGGGATGGGCTCAGGCTGCCGGGAGAGAGAGGAGACCGGTTCGTCCTGGGCTCAACCTATGGGCGACGGGCCCTAGTCCTGGAAGAGTGCCGTGGACAGGTAGCGCTCACCGGTATCGGCGAGTAGCGCCACGATGGTCTTGCCCTCGTTCTCGGGGCGCTTGGCCAGCTGCAGTGCGGCCCACACGGCGGCGCCGGACGAAATACCCACGAGCACGCCCTCCTTGTGGCCCACGGCGCGGCCGGTGGCAAAGGCGTCGTCGTTCTCGACGGGGATGATCTCGTCGTAGACCTGGGTGTCGAGGACGTCGGGCACAAAGCCGGCGCCGATGCCCTGGATCTTGTGCGGGCCTGCCTGGCCCTTAGAGAGCACCGGGGAAGTGACGGGCTCGACGGCGACGATCTTAATCTCGGGGTTCTGCTTCTTGAGGAACTCGCCTACGCCGGTCACGGTGCCGCCGGTGCCAACGCCGGCGACGAAGATGTCGATCTTGCCGTCGGTGTCGTCCCAGATCTCGGGGCCGGTCGTGGCCTTGTGGATGGCAGGGTTGGCGGGGTTCACAAACTGGCCGGCGAGTATGCTGTTGGGGGTCTCCTTCTGCAGCTCCTCGGCTTTGGCGATGGCGCCCTTCATGCCCTTGGATCCGTCGGTGAGTACGAGCTTTGCGCCGTATGCCTGCATAAGCTTGCGACGCTCGACGGACATGGTCTCGGGCATGGTGATGATCACCTTGTAGCCGCGGGCCGCCGCCACCGAGGCGATGCCGACGCCGGTGTTACCGCTCGTGGGCTCGATGATGGTGTAGTCGCCGCCGCGCACGAGCTTGCCGGCCTTCTCGGCCTCGTCAATCATGTTTTTGGCGACACGGTCTTTGACGGAGCCGGCGGGGTTGAAATACTCGAGCTTGACGAGCACGCGGGCCTTGAGGTCCTCGTCGGCCTCAAAGTGGGTAAGCTCCAAAAGCGGGGTGTGGCCGATAAGCTGATCGATGGACGTGTAAACCTTGCTCATGGTGAACCTCCAAAGTGTTCAAATGGCTGGATACCGTGTGGTTTTACGGTGTATGTAACAGCAAAACCTACAAAGCTAATAGGTTGTTCGTTTAGCTGTTGGGAAGCATAGTAGACAGCAAAGCCTAGTAATGCAATAGGAATTTATGAATTATTGCGAGTCGATTAACCATCTTGACGGGATGGGTATTTTCAAAGCCAATTTTTCGGCTAGAATTTCTACGGATTAAAAGACCGAAAGGCAGCAATATATATGTTGGTTTCCACAAAGGGCAGGTATGCCCTGCGCGTTATGGTCGACCTGGCCGAGCACCAGGCGGCCGGTCGCATCCCGCTCAAAGAGATTGCGGCGCGACAGGGGATTTCCGAGAAATATCTCGAGAACATCTTGGCTACGCTCGTGCGCGCCAACATGCTCTCGGGCATGCGTGGCAAGGGCGGTGGCTACGTGCTCACGCGCCCTCCCGAGCAGTACACGGTGGGCGAGATTCTGCGCCTGACCGAGGGCAGTCTGGCACCGGTCGCCTGCCTGGATGGCGACTGCAAGGGCTGTTCGCGTTCGGACGAGTGCCCCACGCTCAGCGTGTGGAAGAACCTGGACAAGCTCATCAACGACTATCTCGACGGTGTGACGCTCGATCAACTTGTTGCTCCCAACGAAGGCTACGACTACGTCATCTAACCCACACCTGCCATTTGGGGACGGGTAGAAATGGCAGATTGTCTTGCCCTCTGAGACTTGACAAATAAGAAGGCCGCCCATTTTTGCGATGGGCGGCCTTCGTTTTGGGTCGATATGACGGTTCGCATCGAACGGCTCTAGCCCTCGGCGACGCCATCGAGGATGCTGCGCATGATGGACACCAGGATGCTGCCCATAAAGGCCGAGCCAAAGCTTGCGATGGAGATGCCGACGCCCAGCAGGTTGACCGACAGGTAACTCGCGAGCTCGAGCATAAGGCTGTTGACGACAAGCTGGAAAATGCCCAGCGTAATGATGGTGAGCGGCAGCGAGATGACCGTCAGGAACGGTTTGACGAGCGAATCGACGATATTGAGGAACAGTCCTACGAAGGCGAAACAGACCCAGGCCTCGGCAAAGCCGAAGGGTTGGATGCCGGGGACGAGGAACGTGGCGATCGCGATAGCGATCGAGGTGAAGAGCCAGTTAAGCATAAAGCGCATGGTGTGAATCCTTTCTTGCGCCGGGGTTGCTGGCGTCGCGTGAAGCGGCTTGCGGCGGCGACCTGGATGGTTGCGCGGGTGCGCCGCGGTGTTTGGGCGCCCATTGTCTCAAATATTCGTGGAGCTTGCGTGCGCATTCGGTTTCAAAACGGCGTTCGACCTAAAAAACGTGCCGCTGGCAGAGAGTCTTGTCGCTTTAGTTTGGTGGTGTGCTAAACTGCTACGGGCAAAAGCCACAGGCGTTGCCCTATTGCATAGAACGGGCGAACGATGCCCGATGTTAGTATCAACTTCGATGCCTTTTGGCGGGTTTGGCGGTGATCGATGAATATCGAGAACATGTTTGACAAGCCTGATGTCAAGCAGCTAGTCCACGCATTTAGCCTTTTGGACGACGAGAAAGATATCCAAGCGTTTTTGACCGATATCTGCACGCCGCGTGAGATTTGCGATCTTTCTCAGCGTTTGCAGGTGGCGCGCTATCTGGACGAGGGCGAGCCCTATGTCGAGGTCCAGGCCCGCACCGGCGCTTCGTCCACTACGGTGAGCCGCGTTTCAAAGGCGCTGAACGGCGAGTACGGCGGCTACCGCAAGATCCTCATTAAGCTGGAGGATGGCGAGTAGGCTAGCGACAAAAACGAATTGCGCAGAACCGTCCCTTCGGGGGCGGTTTTTATATGCCCGCAATCGGCTGGTGCGTTGGGGTCAGGTTGCTTCGTACCAAAAGATGGAGCTGCGGTGGCAATGTGTCCGCTTGGGCGGGTAGGATGGATACATTGATTATTGCGAACGGTTTGAGTGGAGGACCATGCCTGTTCGAATCTATACCACCAACGCCGGCGCGGATTTGAGCGATGTCGAGGCGGCGCTGCTCGCCGAACTGGTTGCCCGCCACGGGCGTGCCGTTTGGCTGGCGCCTACGTTTGCCGAGCTCGATCTGTGCCGTCATGATGCGGCGGAAGTTGGGGTTTCACTGGGTATCGATTACAAGACCCCTTCGTCGTGGCTCCGTTCGCTGTGGGAGCTTATGGGCGATGGCCGCAACTTTGTGGATAACCTTCAGCGCCAGATGCTGTTCTCGGACATGATCGACCGCCGCGACGACGCTGCTCTGCAGCCGCTCTCGCGCAGCCAGGGCACGGTGCGCATGCTTGCGCGTATGGCCCGCGATGTGTTGCCGGGCGTGGCGGGGGCGGGCGACGAACGCTGCCGCGATGCCGCCGCTCAGCCCGAGCCCAAAAGCGACGCCGAGGCCCGCGTTTTCGAGCTTTTGCGTGCCTACGCGGGTGGTTTGGACCGTCGAAATATGGTCGAGCCCTGCGAGGCGGCTGACATTATGGCCGGTGCCCTGGCCGATAACCTGCCGGGGTGCGCCCGTGCCGTTTGCGTGCGCGGCGTCACGTCATTTACGTATAGCTTGCTCGAGCTGCTGTCCGCCGTGTCAAACAACGGGGGAGAGGTTGTCGTGCTGCTTGCCCGCGAGCAAGCGGCGATGCGTGAGGAGCTGGCCACGGCATTTGATGCCCGCGGTATGCTGTTTGAGATCACGCCGCTGGGGGAGGGTGCCGGCGCGTCTGATGCCGCTTGCGGGACCGCCGCTCAGCCTGCCTTTATTGAGGTCGCCGGCCCCCATGCCCGTGCTCATGTCTATGCGGACGCAATTGATGATCTGGTAAAAGCGTGCCAGGGTTCCGAGGCCGACGGCGCCGCGACGAACGCCGACCCCGCACGCGTGCTCGTCGTTTCTGCCCGGGCACCCCAGCTGTTCGGTGAGCTCGCCTCTCGTCTGGCGGCTCGTCGTATCGCTGCTGAGACAACTGAGTTCACGGCGTTTTCCCAATCCATCGCGGGCAGGCAGTTCACGGCGCTCGCCAATCTGATCGAGCGCATGAAGGCCGCCGACGAGGGCACCGCCTCCAAGACGGAGTGGTGGCCCGCTCCAGAGCTTACCGACTGGATCTACAGCCCGCTTTCGGGTGCCGACGCCGCCAGCGCGCGCACGTTCGATAAGAATATGCGTCTCTCGCGCAGCAAGACTACCGCGGGCGTTAAGAGCCTGCTGCAGAGCGTGCAGGGCCAGGTGAGGGGCGCGCGTAAGGCGGCGAGCGACGAAAACTGGTTTAAGAATGTGCCGTGTGTGGTCTCGGACGTGTTCCAGGCGCTGTGGCGTGACAAGCCCGTGACGGCGCTCAAGGCCATGCTTGCCGTTGCCGAGGCGTTGCCCGATCGCTCGCTGGGCAGCTTGGATGGCCAAGCCCGTCGCCAGGCGGAGGTGGCCCTGCTGCGCCATGTCATCGACATCCTTATGAACGATGCTCGCGCGCTCGACGTGTCGCAGGCCGCGACCGTGCCCGTGCTCGATGGCGTTCGCACCAAGGTGGACAAGCGTAGCACCGCCTACGATTACGAGACCTACGAGGTTGACCGTGCGCCACGTGCCCAGGTTCGCTTTACTTCGCTTGCCGATGCGGCGGCTCTGCGCACCGGCAGCTACGATGCCGTGCTGTTTGCCGATGTCGATCTGGACAGCTATCCGCTCTCGCACGAGGAGGGCCCGCTTGCCACGCTGACGGCGAGCCTTGGTCGCGAGGGCGTGATGCTTGAGCCTGCGGCCCTACTGCGCGTGCGCTTTGGCCGCGCGATGCAGGCGGCACGCGGCCCGGTTGCGCTTGCGCGCGTGACACACGATTGCCAGGCACGCGAGTGCTACCCGGCAGCCGTATGGACCGAGCTGCGGGCGTATGCCGAGGCCGCTGGTGCCGCCAAGGTTGCGTGCGTGGGCGAGGGCGGTATCGTCGCCGATTTTGATCCGGCGGCCGGCGAGGGTATCGAGTGCAAGCGTGTTGCGTGCGAGGCTCCTCAGCATTTGAGTGATGCGGCTGTGCCGTACCTGGTCCTGTGCCGCCGCGATGGCGAGGGCGAGGACGCGCCGCTCGTGCCGCGCCTGACGTCCGCCTCGCAGATTGAGGCGTACTCGACGTGCCCGCTGTGTTGGTTCGTGTCGTATCGCGTGAAGCCCCAGTCCATCGACGCGGGCTTTGGCAACATGGAGAAGGGCAACTTTGTCCACGATGTTCTGGAGCGCCTGCACGCCCGTCTGCCCCAAGAGGGCATGGAGCGCGTGACGCCCATGAATCTGCCGCGTGCACAGGAGCTGCTACACGAGGTCTTTGACGAGACCTTGGCCGAGCATGCCTCCAAGCGTGGCAACGAGGGCCCGCTCGTGCCGCTCTCTCCGGTGGAGGAGCGCCAGGTGGCCGAGATTCTGCCGCAGCTGGAGGGAGTGCTTGCCTACGAGTCCGAGGCGCTCGCCCCCTTTGCCCCGCGTTACCTGGAGTTCGCCTTTAACGAGCTCAAAGTCGAGTATGCCGGCTGGCCGCTTGGCGGGCGCATCGACCGCGTGGACGTGGACGCCGAGAATCGTGCCGTGGTGATCGACTACAAGCATCGCACGG
Source organism: Collinsella sp. OM07-12 (assembly GCF_003438275.1). Classification (NCBI taxonomy): domain Bacteria; kingdom Bacillati; phylum Actinomycetota; class Coriobacteriia; order Coriobacteriales; family Coriobacteriaceae; genus Collinsella; species Collinsella sp. OM07-12. Next base: position 90,681 of record NZ_QSTQ01000004.1, on the reverse strand, counting down.
GCGTTGAGGAGTTTAAGCTCGCCGACCCTACGGTGCGCGACGAGGAATCGGGCGAGGCCGCCATCGACGACCCACGGTGGCTACCGCCCCATACCCAGACGCTTATCTATGCGCAGGCCATGCGCCGGGCGCTGGATTTGGACACCCGCGCGGCGCTCTACTTTTCGACCAAGGGCGGCAAGCCGGCGTTGCGCGGCGCCGCGAGCGCCGAGCTGCTCGAGGAAGAGCGCGGCGACGGTCGCATCCCAGGCCTCAAGAAAGGTTTCCCCGGCGAGGGTGGCAGCATGGACTTCGACGCCCTGCTCGATCGCGTGGAGGCCGGCATCGCCGAGCGCCTGCGGGAGCTCGAGGCAGGCAACGTTGCCGCCGTCGACCCGACGTCGGCTCAGGCCGCGCATGCGCGCTGCTCGTATAACCACGAAGGAACGTTTGTAAGGAGGGACGTGTAGACCATGGATCTTTCGACTTTGATGCCGCAACAGCTGCAGATTGTCAAAACGCTCGACCGTCCGCTGTTTGTCTCGGCGGGCGCCGGTTCGGGCAAGACCTTTACCCTCACGCGCCGCATCGTCTACGCGCTCTCGCCCGAATCCGGTCCGTTCGTTGAGCATCTGGACCAGGTGCTCGCCATTACCTTTACCAAAGATGCCGCGGCCGAGATCCGTGACCGCGTGCGCCGCGCGCTCATCGACGAGGGCATGGACGAGGAGGCCCTGACCGTCGACGATGCATGGATCTCGACCATTCACGGCATGTGCTCGCGTATCCTGCGCGCACACGCGTTGGAGCTGGGCATCGATCCCGAGTTCACGGTACTCACCGATACCGACGAGCTTATGGATCAGGCTGTTGAGCATGTGCTGGCCCGCGCGACGGCGCCCGATGCCGCCCCCGAGCTCGCGGCATCGCTCAAGGCCCTCTACGCCTGGTATCCCATGGCGGGCGAGGGCGGCCCTTTTGGCGCCGGCACCACCATCAAGGGCCTGGTGCGCGAGCTGCTGGAGCTCTCGAGCCAGCTGCCGGGCGGCATGGACGACGTGCGCGTGGCACACGGTCATGCCGACACTTCGGCCCTTGCCGATGCCTATCGTGCGGCGCTGGGCGCAAGCAAGGCCGCGACCGAGAAAGCGCAGGTGGCGCTCGATGCCATCGATGCGTTCGAGGCGAGCGGCAAGACCATGGCGGATGCGGCGCGACTCATGATGTCGTGCACCATGCCTCGGGCGAGCAAGGCATTCCCTAAGGAGCAGGTGGAGCTGCTCAAGGCGGAGGCTGCCGATGCGTTTATCAATATCGTGCTCGCCTGCGGTGGTCCGGCGCTCGATGCGCTGGTGGGGCTTGCTCGTGCTGTGGAGGCGGAGTACCGCGCGCTCAAGGCTGACCAGTCCGCGCTCGATAACAACGACCTGCTCCGCATGGCATACGAGGCGCTGCGCGATTATCCCGCCATTCGAGCCGCCTACGAGGGCCGCTTTAAGATGGTCATGATCGACGAGTTCCAAGATACCGACCAGATGCAGGTCGATCTGATTCGCTATTTGACGGGTGCGGGCGAGCGCGCGCTGTGCACGGTGGGCGATGCGCAGCAGTCGATCTATCGCTTCCGCGGCGCCGAGGTCGAGGTGTTTCGCCGCCAGGAGCGCAAGGTGGGCCTGTCTGCTGCGCCTGAGACCTCCGTCGCATCCGATGCCCCTGCCGGCGAGCTCGTCAAGCTCGTGCGCAACTTCCGCAGCCACGACGAGGTGCTGCGCTATGTGGCACGCGTCTTTGACGGTGATACCGGTGGTTTGATGCAGGGGTTCTTGGATCTTGAGCCGAGTGACGATCGCGAGGACAAGCTCAAGGCAAAGGCTTCGCGCCGCCAAGCGCTGTTCGTTGCCGGCGGCAGCACCCAGGAGCGAACGCAGGCGAAAGCTCGTGCGATTGCGGGGCGGTTCCAAGCGCTCGTTAAAGCGGGCCAGCCTCAGGGCAGTATGGTGCTGCTGCTGGGGCGCATGACCAATGCCGACGTTTATGCCCAGGCTTTCCGCGACCAGGGACTCGACTGCGTTATCGCGGGCGGCTCGGTCTTTGCCCAGGCAGCCGAGGTGCAGACGGTGCGTGCCCTGGTCTGCGCACTTGCCAACCCGGCCGATACCGCGCAGGGCCTCATGCCGTTGCTGGCCTCGCCGATGTTTGCGCTCGGCGCCCAGGAATTCCTGGCGCTGGCGACCAAGCTGGACGAGCAGACGGGGGAGACGTCGCGCCGCAACATCGATGCGGGCATCATGAGCGATTCCGATGTGCCCGGCTTGCAGGGCTTGCCACTCGTGACGCGCGCCCGCGAGGTGCTGCGCTATGCACTGCGCCGCGTGGGACGTGATTCGTTCGCGGCGATCGCGCGCGACGTGGTCAACGCTTCGGGCTGGTTCGTGCGTCTGGCGAAGCGCGGCCCCGAGGGCAAGGCCATTGCTGCCAACGTGCTCAAGGCGCTCGATGCCGTGGCCGAGGCGGAGGCCGAGTTCGGTAACTCGCCGCGCTCCATTGCGCTGGCCTTCGACCGCTTCTTGGCGGGCAAGGAAGCCCCAGGCGCCCTCAACGAGGAGGGCGACGGCGCGGTACGCATCATGACGGTGCACGCCTCCAAGGGTCTGGAATATCCGGTCGTGGCGGTTGCGGAGTGCTTTGGCGTGCGTAAGTCCTCGGGTGTGGCACAGATGGGTCGCGTCGATGGCGGTGCGCAGGTTGTGGCGCTACCGGCACGCTTCGACGGCGTTAAACTCGCGGACGGCACGTTCGTAAAGGGCGACGACGTCAAAAAACAGTTTGAGCATGCGTTTAAGGGTAAGGGCACGTCGCTATGGTTGCCGCCGGAGCTCATGGAGGACGTCTGTGCGACGGGTTCTCCCGCCGAGGCATTTGCTCGCCTGTGCAACGACGACCTGCAGCTTTCGCTCGAGGAGCGGGCCCGCTTGCTCTATGTCGCCATGACGCGTGCACGCGAGCTGGTCATTCTGGCAATGGATGCCGGCGTGAGCCGTGGCAAGGTGGCGGCGCCGACCTTCGATGTCGAGACCGATCTGACCTACGACGTACTGCGCCGTATTTTGCCGACCGACGCGCAGGCCTTGCCGCAGCTCGATGCCGACCGCCTGGTGTTCGACAACTCCCAGCCGGGCGACTACGAGCTCATTTCGCTTTCGGACTTTACCTTTGGCGAGCAGGCTTTTGAGGCTAACGCTTCGCTGGATGCCGAGGGCAGGCTTGTTCGTGGCGATGCGGAGCCGGAGGGTGCCGGTGCAGATGCCCGCGCCGCCGTTCCCGGTCCTGCCGACCCCGAGCCCGATTCGTTTGAGCTCGTGTATCCCCAGGCGGTGGGCGTGCGCATGGGCACCTGCCCGTTCCCGGCGCGTGACTCGTATAGCTACTCATCGATCGCCGCGGCCCTGCATGCCGAGGCGGAAGATCGTGCCGCCGAGACGCGTGTGCCCATGGACGAGGCCGGCGATGATGAAGACTCGGATGGCTCGGAGATGACCGATGCGGACGTGGTTGCTGCCGAGCCCCTCGGCAATCCCATGGCCTTGGGCTCGGCGTTCCATGCTGCCTGCCAGTGGCTCATCGAGATGGGCGCCAATGAACTGCCCGCCGCGCGCGCCGATGCGCTGGCGCGCCTGTGGTGCCTGACGCCGGAGCAGCGCGAGCGTTTTGACATTGCCCTGAATCGCTGGCTCAGGTCGGCGGTCCGTGCCGAGCTGCTTGCCTGGCCGTGCGTCCGTGCCGAGGTACCGTTCTTCTCGCTGGGCTGCGAGGACGAGGACATTGCCCGCTACGGCACGTATGCCGAGGGCGCCATCGATGCGTTGGCAACGAACCCGGCGGATTCGTCACGCGCGCTGGTCATCGACTACAAGACGGGCGGCACACCGGATGAGACGCCGGAACAGCTGCAGGAGAAGCACGCCCTGCAGGCGCGCGTCTACGCCGATGTGTTGCACAAGGCGGGCTTTGAGGCCGTGACCGTCAAGTTCGTCCGCGTGGAACAGCCGGATCCAACCATCTTCGTCGAACCCGCCGCACCTCAAGTAGTCACCTACAATCTTTAGCCCTCAACAGCGTGCGGTGGAATCCCTCCCGATTCCACCGCAGCTCAGGGGTAGCTAATTTGGGACGGGGCTATTTTAGCTACCCTTTGACTGACGGCGAATGAGTCAGGGTCGGAATACATCTCAACCGATGTATTGGGGTAGCTAAAATAGCCCCGTCCCAAATTAGCTACCCGTGTGGGTTTGGCTAGGTTCGGGTGCTGTCCGTGCCGTGCGGTAAAATCGTTCAGTCAGAACACGAACCCGCATCGGAGCTCATCACATGGCATTCGTCCATCTGCACAACCACACTGTTTTCTCCATGCTCGACGGCGCAACCCGTATCCAGGATATGGTCAACCGTGCCGTTGAGCTTGGCATGCCCGCCGTGGCCATTACCGACCACGGCTACATGTATGGCGTGCCCGACCTGGCGCTGGCCTGCGACGCCGTCAACCACAACACGCCCGAGTACAAAACCTGGAGCCACGACAAGGCCTTCTTGGAAAAGGACCGCCGCGACGAGCTGGAGGAGCCCGATCCCGAGGCAAACCCGCGCGAGCATGCCCAGTTCGTTAAGGACATGGCCATGTGGGACGAGAAGGGCAATATCGACGAGCTCAAGCCGCCGCTGGTCATCAAGCCCATCTTTGGCTGCGAGGTCTACTTTACGCCGGACGAGACGCTCGCCCGCGACCATAAGCCCGAGCTCTACCACATGATCCTTCTGGCCAAGGACCAGGAGGGCTACGTCAACTTGATGCAGACGGTCTCCGAGGCCGCCGTGCAGGGCTTTTACTACAAGCCGCGCGTGACGCTCGACAACCTGCGCCGCCACGCCAAGGGCATGATCTGCACCAGCGCCTGCATCGCGGGCATCATTCCCAAGTACATCGACCGCGGTGACATGGAGGGCGCCATCAAGTGGGCCGAGACCTTCCGTGATACCTTCGACCCCGGCGACTTCTATATCGAGATCCAGGAACACGGCATTACCACCGACAACGGCCTGACCGACGAGCAGATGGACCGCACGCTCATCGACATCGCCAAACAGGTGGGCGTCAAGGTCATCGCCACCAACGACTTCCATTACCTGCGCCGCGAGGATGCGCCCGTGCAGGACGTCATTATGTGCATCGGCATGAACGCCAAGGTCGACGACCCCAACCGTATGCGCATGACCGGCTCGGAGTTCTACATGAAGACCGAGGAGGAGATGCGGGCGATGTTCCCGTATTGCCCCGAGGCCTGCGACAACACGCTCGAGATTGCCGACAAGTGCTACGTGGAGCTGGACTGGGACTCCATCATCCTGCCGCGCTTCCCGCTGCTCGATCCCGGCGAGACGCACGAGAGCCAGTTCCGCCGCGAGTGCGAGAAGGGCCTGCGCCAGCACTACGGCGATGACTGGGCCACGCGCGAGATCGGCGGCGTCAACATCAAAGAGCGCTTTGAGTACGAATACAAGGTTATTTGCGACAAGGGCTTTGCCGCCTACTTCTTGATCGTTGCTGAGTACGTGCAATGGGCCAAGGACAACGGTATCGGCGTCGGTCCCGGCCGTGGCTCGGCCGCCGGCGCTATCGTCGCCTACGCCATGAACATCACCGCGTTCGACCCGCTCGAGAACGGTCTGATGTTCGAGAGGTTCCTCTCCCCGCAGCGTACCGAGATGCCCGATATCGATATGGACTTCGACGATGAGCGGCGCCTCGAGGTCGTGGAGCACGTTCGCCAGCTCTACGGCCCCGAGAAGGTCACCCACGTCATCACCTACTCGACCATTAAGGCCAAGCAGGCCATCAACGACGCCGCACGCGTTCTGGACTACCCGGTCTATATGGGCCAGCGCCTGTCCAAGATGGTCTCGAGCGACCCCAAGGTCAAGCTCAAGCAGGTGCTCGAAAAGCAACCCGGCAAAGAGGATCTGTTTAACCCCGATTTTGCCGAGGCATATAAAAAGGACGACGACGCCCGACGCATCATCGACACGGCGCTCTCGATCGAGGGCCTCACCCGTGGCGAGGGCGTGCATGCGTGCGCCGTTCTGATCTGCCGCGACCCCGTCAACGAGCACGTGCCTACCAAGCTCGATACCAAGGGCGGCGTCGAGATTACCCAGTACGAGGGCCATACCGTCGCCGACATGGGTCTGCTCAAGATGGACTTCTTGGGCCTGCGTACGCTGACGGTTATCTCCAAGGCCAAGGCAAACATCAAAAAGAACTTCGGCATCGACATCAAAGAGGAAGAGATTCCCTTTGACGATCCCGAGATCTTTAAGCTCATGGGCTCCGGCCACACCGCCGGCGTCTTCCAGGTCGAGTCCGCCGGCATGACGGCCACGATCAAGAACATGAAGCCCACCGAGTACAAGCACGTCGTGGCATTGATCGCTCTGTACCGCCCGGGTCCGCTGGGCGCCGGCATGGTTTCGTCCTACATCAACCGTATGAACGGCAAGGAGCCGGCCGTCTCCTATGACGACCGTCTGGACGACATCCTGGGCGAAACCTACGGCACCATGGTCTACCAGGAGCAGGTTATGCTCATCTCCGTCGAGATGTGCGGCTTCTCCAAGGGCGAATCGGACTCGCGTATCCGTAAGCCCGTGGCTAAGAAGAAGATCAAGCTGCTCACCTCGACGGTGCTGCACTGGGAGGATGGATCGGACGAGACCACCTACGACCACTGGATGAACGGCGCCATCAAGAACAACTACACGCGCGAGGTCGCCCAGAAGATTTGGGACGATGTTCTCGAGTTCGCGTCCTACGCCTTTAACAAGTCGCACTCCGCCGGCTACGCCATTCTGGTTATGCAGACGGCGTGGCTCAAGGCGCACTATCCGCACGAGTACATGGCGGCCGTTCTGACGTCCTATACGGGCAAGACCGACAAGATCGTTCACTACGTCTCGGCGTGCCGTCACGACGGCATCCCCGTGCTGTCGCCAGATGTCAACGAGTCCGGTACCGAGTTCACGGCTACCAAGGAGGGCGTGCGCTTTGGTTTGGCCGGCATCCGCGGCGTGGGCACCGGCGTGGCGCAGGCGATTATCGCCGAGCGCGAGGCAGGCGGCCCGTTTAAGACGCTGCACGACTTTGTCGAGCGCGTGGACTCGAGCCAGGCAAACCGTCGCGTGATCGAATCACTCATCAAGGCAGGCGCCTTCGACTCCACGGGGTATCCGCGTCGCCAGATGATGCACTTTGTGGACAAGAACAACCCCGAGAACATCATCGATGCCGCTGTGAAGCGCCAGAAGGATCGCGCGAGCGGCCAGACGTCGTTTTTCGACATGTTTGGCGACGTTGAGGGCTCGGGCTTCGAGGTGAGCGTGCCCGATCCGGATGGCCAGGAGTGGGACCGCCATCTTAAGCTGAGCCAGGAGAAGGAGGTTCTGGGCATCTATGTCTCGGACCACCCGCTGCGCCCGTTTGAGTATGCACTTAGCAAAGCACGCGACTTCTCGTTCTCGCAGATCGACACCGGCTACGAGGTGCAAAACCCCACGGGCGGTACCATCAACCAGGAGATTCCCGAGGGCAAGGCGCTGTGGTGGGCCGGTATGGTCTCGAGCGTGTCCAAGCGCGTGACCAAAAACGGCGACCCCATGGGCATTGTGCAGCTCGAGGACATGGAAGGCGAGGCCACGGTCGTGGTGTTCCCCAAGACCTACAAGGAGGCCGAGGGGTATCTGTACGGCGAGGTTGATCCCGAGACCGGCGCGCAGCTGTCCGATGCGTTTGTGCGCATTAAGGGCAAGCTCGAGCGCTCGGATCGCGGCGACCAGATCATCGCGCAGGAGATCGTGCCGCTGGAGCTTAACGAGGAGAACAACAAGCCCAGGGTGTTTGAGGTCATGGTGCCCAACAGCCGCTTTAGCCAGGGCAATATGGCGCGCCTGGCCACGGTGCTCACCACCAACCCGGGCGGCGACCGCGTGGAGATCTTTATCGAGCAGGTGGACGGGCGCGTGTTGCGTGCCGAGGTGCCGGCCAAGGTTAACGCACGCTCGATTCCGCTGCTGGCCGAGGCCAAGGCCATCGTTGGCAACCAAGGCCGCGTGACGGTTATCTAAGGGTGCCTTTGCCGGGGTAGCTAATTTGGGACGGGGCTATTTTAGCTACCCTTTGACTGACGGCGAATGAGTCGGGGTCGGAATGCGTCTCAACCGACATATGGGGGTAGCTAAAATAGCCCCGTCCCAAATTAGCTACCCTGTGTGGATTGGAGGAAGCGATGGCACAGGGGACGTTTGTACAGGCGCTTCGCAAAGAGGCGGCGTTGAGCGGCACCTTTATGAAGGGGCGTTCGCTCATGCTCAACGGTGCCGTGCTGTCAATCGAGGACAGCGGCTCGCGCTTCTCCAAAAACGTGACGGTCGAGGGCTCGGTGCGCGGCTCGCGCGGCGACCTGTACAAGACGCACGTGGCGCTCGACATGGACGAGCACGAGGTTGTCGACTACGACTGCGATTGCCCGGCCGCCTTTCGCTATTCCGGCATGTGCAAACACGCTATCGCCACGGCGTTGGCGTATCTGGATGCCAGTGGCGCCGAGCCCGTCGAGGGCTTGCGCACGCCGGTTCGCACGACTACGGTACCGCCCGCACAATCCAAGCAGTCCGCCCGCCCCGCGCCCACCGCATCTGCGGTCAACCCTAACTTTCCCTTCCCGGCGCCCGTTCCCACGAGCCCGAGCCTTATGGCGGCGCTCTCCGATCTGTCGGAAGCGCGCATGGACGAGCTCGTGGTCATGCGTCGCAAGCTCGCCGGCGCCATTGATCCCGATGCTCCCAAAGCGGTACTGGAGCCCTCGTTGGTGCCGTACTACAATCCGCTGTTTGGCGAGCGCTTTAGCTGGGCGCTCGAGTTTCGCATCCGCTGCGGTTCGGTGTCCTATGTGGTTAAGGATATCGACGGCATGGCCGATGCCTATGTGCGCGGCGGCACATTTTCTTACGGCAAGAAGCTTACGTTTGTCCATGTGCCCGAGGCCTTCGATGACGTGTCGACAAAGTTGCTCGACCTTGTCACGATGACGGTTGCCTACCTGAGCGACATCACGAGTTCGCGCTCGGCGTCGTACGACTTTGCCCGCAGCGGTTTTGTCACCGAGCGTCAGTTGCCGCTATCCGAGTATTCCATCGTGTCCGTGCTGGACCTGCTGCGCGGTAGGACCATTTCCTTTGAGCCTGCCTGGTCGCGGGGGACGACGACGCATCGCTCCTACGAGGTGGCGGTCGAGCCGTCGCCGCAGGGAGAAGACGAAGCCCCGACTTGCCGCCCACCGCTCCTCGCCGCAAAGATTGCTCCGGCGGCGGGAGGTAGCTATGACCTGCGCCTGCCGGCCGATATGTATTGCTTCGCCTCGGACAACGTTGCCTACCTGGTCGACACACGCCGCGCGCGCCGTGCCGACGCGGCGTTTGCCCAACACGCGGCGTCGTTCCTGTCGCGCTTGTTGCCCTGCCGCACGCCGGCCCATGTCGCCGCCGACCAGGTGGGCGAGTTCTGCCGCATGGCGCTGCCGATCTTGCGCGACTACACCGACCTGACCGCTCCCGCCGCCCTTGATGCCGTGGCACCCGAGGCGAGCTTCCATTTTGAGATTGGCGTCGACGATGGGCTCGTGACCTGCATAATTACGGTTACCTACGGCGACTGGTCGGCAGATCTCTTTAGCCTGGGCGCTCCGGGCAGCCCCTTCGAAGAGCGCCGCCCGGGCGTTCCGCCGCGCGACGAGGTGGCGGAGTTTCGCGTTATGGACACGGCGGCCCTGTACTTCGATTTCTACGAGGGCGGCCTGGCGTTTGAGGAGCGCGATGACGAGAGCTTGTTCTGCCTGCTGACCGAGGGCCTGTCTGCCCTGTCCGAGTTGGGCGAGGTTATGCTCAGCGACCGCCTGCGCCAGATCTCGGTGCGCCCTGCACCCAAACTTTCGGTGCGCGCCACCGTTAAGAGCAACTTGCTCGACGTCGAGTTGGGCGCGAGCGGGCTTTCGGCGGCAGACCTTGCCGTCTATCTCGATTCGTACAAGCGTCATCAAACGTTTGCGCGCCTTACGTCCGGCGACATCATTCGCCTGGACGAGGGAGCCCGAGCCGCGTATGGCCTCGCCGAGGACCTGGGTGTCGATGCTGTCGACCTGCTCGACGGTGTGTCGCTTCCCGCGTCGAGTACCCTGTTTGTCGATAGCATGCTTGCGCACACGCCGGCGCTCGAGGCCGATCGCGACGCCGCGTTCCGTCGTACCGTCGAGCGCCTGGACACGCTCGGCAAGATGGACTTTACGGTGCCCGCCTCGCTCAAGGCCACGCTGCGCGGCTATCAGGTCGACGGCTATCAGTGGCTCGGCTCGCTCGAACACCTGGGCCTCGGCGGCATCTTGGCCGACGACATGGGCCTGGGCAAAACGCTCCAGATGATCGCGCATATCCTGGCGCGCGTGGAGGCGGGGGACACCAAGCCCACGCTCGTGGTATGCCCGGCCTCACTCGTGTACAACTGGACTGCCGAGCTGGAGCGCTTTGCGCCCTCGCTCGATGTGTGCGCCATCGTGGGCGCCAAGGCGCAGCGCCGCGTGCAGATTGCCGGCGTGGCAGAGCATAACGTGGTCGTGACGTCGTATGACCTTATGCGCCGCGATATCGACGAGTACGCCGGGCAGGATTTTGCCCGCGTGGTGCTCGACGAGGCCCAGTACATTAAAAACCCGCTCACCCAGGTGGCACGCGCCGCAAAGCGCCTGCCGGCCGGCGTGCGCTTTGCCCTGACGGGCACGCCCATCGAAAATCGCCTATCCGAGCTCTGGAGCATCTTCGACTTTTTGATGCCGGGCCTGCTGGGCACGCGCGAGTCGTTTGCCAAGCGCTTTGAGAGTCCCGTCGAGCATGCCGAGGGCGACAGCGCCGCCCGCCTGCAGGCGCTCGTATCGCCGTTTGTGCTGCGTCGCGTAAAGGAAGACGTGGTGGCCGACCTGCCCGAGAAGATCGAGGATACGGTCATGGCGCAGCTCACCGGCGAGCAGCGCAAGCTCTACCTGGCCAACCAGGACCGCATCGCCCAGCAGGTGCAGCATCGCGAAGCATCCGAGTTTAAGAAAGACAAGCTCAAGGTGCTCGCCGAGCTTACCAAGCTGCGCCAGATCTGCTGCGACCCGCGTCTACACTACGAGGATTACAAGGCGGGGAGCGCCAAACTCGATACGTGCATGGAGCTCGTGTACGGCGCCCTCGACGGCGGGCATCGCATCCTGTTGTTCAGCCAGTTTACGGGCATGCTCGATATCATCGGTAAGCGCTTGGCCAAGGAGGACATCGCTTTCCTTAAGCTCACGGGCGCTTCGTCTAAGGAGAGCCGCGCCAAGATGGTCGCACAGTTCCAAGCGGGCGAGGTTCCGGTCTTTTTGATTTCGCTCAAGGCGGGCGGCGTGGGCCTTAACCTGACGGCGGCCGACGTGGTCATTCACTACGACCCGTGGTGGAACGTGGCCGCACAGGATCAGGCGACCGACCGCGCGCATCGTATTGGCCAGCAACACACCGTGACCGTGTACAAGCTCATCGCCAAGGACACGATCGAGGAACGCATTATGCAGATGCAGGAGTCCAAGCGCGATCTGGTCAACAGCGTGCTCGGCGGCGACGGCATCTCGTCGGCGCTGTTTACCCGCGAAGATGTTCTGACACTGCTCGGCGGCGACGGGCGCTAGCTGCGCGCGGGGTGGGACTGCTGGAGTGGGCAGGACGGTCGACGCATTTTGGCCCGACCGCTTGCCTGATCCGTTATGTGTTCATTTGCTATGCCGTGGATGGTTTGTCTGCATTTGGGCATAAGAACCATCAGGAATATTGGCACATCAGCAAAGGAGAACATCATGGCAAAATTCTTTAAGGACCCCGACGGTAAGCTCATCGCCGCTCTCGGCAACGACGTTGCAACCCCTGCCGGCTGCACGGAGCTGACCGCGAACACCGAGGACGCGGCGCACGAGAAGCACGTGCCCGTCGTCGAGACCGAGCGTGACGGTCACGTGATTCGCGCACGCGTTGGCTCGACGGAGCACCCCATGCTGCCCGAGCACTACATCGAGTGGATTGCCCTTGAAGCCGAAGGCCGCCTGGAGGTCCATTACCTTGAGCCCGGCATGAAGCCCGCGACGTTTTTTGCCGGCGGCTCCAAGACCGGTACCGTCTATGCCTATTGCAACCTGCATGGGCTGTGGTCCGCGACGTTCTAGGAGCGCGCCCCCGCTCGGGGTATCATAGCTAGCATATGCACATGCGAGCGCCGACTGCATCATGCGGCCGGCGCTTTTACTACGACAACGATGGTTTACGACGGAAAGGGCTGAGCCATGAAGCTCGCACTTGCACAGATCGATATGCGCCTGGGTGATATTGAGGGCATTTGCGGTCGCATCGAGGACCAGGCGCGCCTGGCTCATGAGCGCGGCGCGCGCGTGCTGTGCGTGCCAGCTCCGCTCTTTATGGGAGCCCTGCCCGGCGGCCTGGTGGGCGCTGCCGACTTTGAGCACGACGTGCTGACGGGTCTGACCGGTGTTGCCGGGCGTATCCAAGAGCTCGATATGATCTGCATCGTGCCCGCGGCGGTTTCGTTTGAGGGCCAGCCGCTGCTCGACTACATGATGCTTAAGGACGGTCATGTGGTGCCGGCGCGTTCGAGCATTGCCCTGCAGCGTGGCGAGAACAACGATACACGTTGGGCGCCGCCGGTGTTCGACGTGGACGGCGTGCGCATCGCCGTGATTTTTGACTTGGACCGCGAACTCGAGATGCTGCCGACTGGCGTCGACCTCATTGCGTATTTCCAATTCAACGCGTTTGACATGACCGACCGCGAGACTGCTGCCATTGCCGCCGTTCGCAGCGGCGCCTACCGCAAGATCGCATCCAAGCGCAGCGTGTGGTTTGCCTGCATGGCGCCGGTCGGTGCCTATGACGAGTCGGTGTATACCGGCGGTTCGTTTGTGCTCGACGACTGCGGTCGCGTGGTGGCCCAGGCGCCGTGTTTTGAGGAGAGCCTGCTGGTTCAGGAGATTCAGCGCGGCGTGATGCTCGATGCCCTGGAAGATCACGAACTGCCCGAGTTCCGTTCCGAGGAGTGGCTGTGGCAGGCGCTGGTGCTCGCCGTGCGCGACAACGCCCGAGCCCACGGTGCGTCGCGTGCTGTGCTGGCACTCGAGGGTGACTTGCCGTCGTCCCTGCTGGCGGCGCTGGCCGTCGACGCTCTGGGCCCGCGTAATGTGATTGGCCTGGTGCTGGGGCGCAACCGTATTTTTACGCCGGCGCAGGAGGAGGTGGAGGCTGCCCGCTGTGCCGCCGTCCGCGCCATCGCCGAGCGTCTGCACATTCGCACTGTCGAGCGCGATGCGCCGGATGCGGCGCGTGTGCTCGATCGCGACGTGTCGGCGGGCGATGCCGAGCGTCTGCGCTCGCGCACGCTGGGCCTCATGCTGGAGGACACGGCGCTCGAGCTGGGTGCGATGGCGCTGAGCCCGCTTTCCAAGACCGAGTACGCGCTGGCGGCGCCGGCGCTTTGCGGCGGCTATCAGGGCGATTACGCGCCTTTTGGCGATGTGTACCTGTCGACGCTTGAGTTTGTGACGCGTGTGCGCAACCGCACGTCTGCCGTGGTGCCCCAAGAGCTCGTGACGCTCAACGCGGTGGAAGATTGTATGGAGCGAGTGCTGGCGCAGGCGCTCTCGACGCTTGACGGTCCGGTCGATATGCTCGACCGCGCGGCACAGCTGCTCGGCGGGCTTGAGCCGGGTGAGGTCGATGGCGCGCTCGAGGCGCACGTGGACCGCAATCGATCTTTCGACGATATCCCGATGGCCGCTGGCAAGCCTGAGGCCTGCTCGCTGCTGCTGATGCTCGTTCGACAGGGTGAGGCTGCCCGCCGCATGTTGCCGACGGCACCGATCGTCTCGTCCCGCTCGTTTGCCGAGCGCTCTTGGCCGTACATGCTCGCGTGGTCCGACCTGGGGCTTAACGGCAAGGAGCGTATGACGGTTGATTCGCTGGCACGCGCCGAGGTGCGCCGTTTTGCTGACGAGGATACGAGTGAGCGTATGCGCGGCGAGATGATGGGCATACTGGGCGAGCTACTGGGTATTTCGCCCGAGCAGATGGAGGAGCTGCGCTCTGAGGACGGTCAGCGTCGTTTGCACGAGGGAATGAAGAAGTTCGAGGGCGAGGTTCAGGACGCCATCGATAAGATGATGGGCGGTCAGGGCGGCTCGCAAGGTGGTCCCCAGGGTGGCCCGATGCCGCATCCGCCGGTTGATCCCCGACAGTTCCCATTCTTCTCGCAGAACTAAACTGGGGATGGGGCCAAGGTTACGCGGTTTTGCCAAACCGCGTAACGAGTCGACGCTGCGCGAGCCCCTGCCGGGTAATCTGCCGCTCAAACCGTCGCTTGCGTACAGAAGTACGCGGCGCTCCTCTTTCGCGACACCTTGCCACGGCAGGGACTCGCTCGCTGACTTATGCTCAACCTATGGTTCAACCTTGCTTGCTAGATGCGGCCGTTGTTGTGTTATTCTAGAACAGACGTTCGTGAATGATGCGCGAGGCCTTGCCTTGCGCCGTGCTTTTGGCGAGGGGAGGCTGGCTTGGTTATCTTGGGTATCGACCCCGGTTTGGCCCATACGGGTTGGGGGATTATCGAGGAGCGGCGTGGCGAGGTTCGCTGTCGTGCCTATGGCTGCATCGAGACCAGTGCCGGAAGTCCGCTCGCGGTGCGCCTGTCGCATATCGCCCGCGACCTCAAGGGCGTCGTCGAACGCTACCGTCCCGATACCGCTGCTATCGAGAGCATCTACTTTGGCGCTAACGTCCGCTCGGCCATCCCCACGGCGCATGCCCGCGGTGCTGCGCTCGTGGCGCTTTCGGAGTGCGCGCTCGAGATTGGCGAGTACACGCCCATGCAGATCAAACAGGCTGTGGTGGGCACCGGCGCCGCGGACAAGCGGCAGGTCGCCTACATGGTACGCACGCTCACGCAGCTCGACCACGACCCGCATCCCGACCATGCCGCCGATGCCCTGGCCTGCGCCATCTGCCATGTAAACCTCAGCCGCACCCGGGCGCTTACCGGTGGCGAGTTCTATCAACAGAGAGGAACCGGATACTGATGATTTCCCAGCTCCACGGAACGCTTGTCGAAGCCACGATGAGCTCTGCTGTCGTCGATGTGTCGGGCGTTGGCTTTGAGCTCGGCATCTCGGGCAGCACTGCGGCCACGTTGCCGACGTCCGGCGGCGAGGTCCGCCTCTACACGCGTATGCAGGTGCGCGAGGACGCCATGACACTTTTCGGTTTTTCCTCCAAGGACGAGCGCACGATGTTTGACAGGCTCGTGTCCGTCTCGGGCGTCGGTCCGCGCCTGGCGCTTGCCGTGCTTTCCACCTATACGGTGGGACAGCTGTATTCGCTGGTGATGGCCGAGGACGACAAGGGCATGGCCAAGGTACCCGGTGTGGGCAAAAAGACAGCTCAGCGCCTGATCCTGGAACTCAAGAGCACCTTTGCCAAGGACAAGGGCTTTGTGCCGGTCGACGTGATTCCCGGCCAGGTCGCAATGCCGGTGCCCGCCGCCGCTTCTTCGGCAATCGATGACGCTCGCGCGGCGCTTCTCTCCATGGGCTTTAGCCCGCAGGAGACCGAGGTCGCCTTGAGCGGGTATGATGGGCAGGATATGCGTGTCGAGGATCTGCTCGGCGCGGCGCTTAAGCGACTCGGAATGGATGCGTGATGTGGGAAGCCGATGACTCTCAGGACCTGTGGGCGACGCCCGGCAACTCGCCGGCGGCATCCATGGCACACGGTGAGCGCATGGTGGGCTCGGAGCTGACGCCCGAAGACCTCGATGTCGACCGTACCCTGCGTCCCCAGCGCCTGGACGATTACTGCGGCCAGGAGCACATCAAGCAGAGCCTGCGCGTGCTGATTGAGGCCGCGCAGAGCCGTGGCGAGACGCTCGACCACGTGATTTTCTCGGGTCCTCCGGGCCTGGGCAAGACCACGCTGGCCACCGTTATCGCCAACGAGCTGGGCGCTCAGATCAAGACCACGAGTGGCCCTGCCATCGCGCGCACGGGCGACCTGGCGGCCATCCTGACTAACTTGCAGCCGGGTGATGTGCTGTTTATCGACGAGATCCACCGCCTCAACCGTTCGGTCGAGGAAGTTCTGTATCCCGCGATGGAGGACTTTGCGCTCGATATCGTGATCGGCAAGGGTCCGGCTGCGCGCTCGATTCGCTTGGATATTCCCAAGTTTACGCTGGTAGCGGCAACGACCCGTTCGGGCATGTTGACCGGCCCGTTGCGCGACCGCTTTGGCATTTCATATCGCCTGGACTACTACACGGTCGAGGAGCTCGCCCAGATTGTGACGCGCTCGGCGACTATCCTGGGCGTGACGATCGACCATCCCAGTGCGCTCGAGATCGGCTCGCGTTCGCGCGGCACGCCACGCCTTGCCAATCGCCTGCTCAAGCGCGTGCGCGATTACGCGCAGGTGCGCGGCAGCGGCCCCATCGAGCTCGATATCTGCCGTCAGGCGCTCGAGTTTTTCGAGATCGACGAGCTTGGCTTGGACTGGATGGATATTCGTATCTTGGAGACGCTTGCCAAGACGTTTTCCGGTCGTGCCGTGGGACTTACGGCCCTTGCCAGCGCGGTGGGCGAGGACCCGGGAACGCTTGAGGATGTCTATGAGCCATATCTGCTGCAGTGCGGCTTGATGATTCGTACGCCGCAGGGCCGTCAGGCAACCCTTCGCACCTTTGAGCATTTGGGAATTGAGCCGACCGTTTAGGATGGGTTTGTAGGCTATCGCTGGGCATTGGGTAAACATATCGCCGTTCGTCGGTTACGGGTGTTTTACTATTGCGCGCCCGTGCTATGCTGGATTGGTCTTTTTCTCATCCGGTAACGAAAGGACCGCCCATGCCTACTGACATCGAAATCGCACGTTCTGTTACGCCGCTGCCTATTACCGAGGTGGCCAAGAACGCCGGCGTCGACGTTAAGCATCTGATTCCGTACGGCTTTGACAAGGCAAAGGTCGATTATTCCCTGCTCAACGAGCCGACCGATCACCAGGCCAAGCTTGTCCTCGTGACCGCCATCAACCCCACGCCTGCGGGCGAGGGTAAGACCACCACGACCATCGGCCTGGCCGATGGCCTGCGCCGTCGCGGCGTCAAGAGCGCTGTGGCCCTGCGTGAGCCTTCGCTCGGTCCCGTGTTTGGCGTGAAGGGCGGTGCCGCCGGTGGCGGTTGGGCCCAGGTCATCCCCATGGAGGACATCAACCTGCACTTTACCGGCGACTTCCATGCCATCGGTGCCGCCAATAACCTGCTGGCAGCCATGCTCGACAACCATATTCAGCAGGGCAACCAGCTCGGCATCGACGTTAAGCGCATCACTTGGAAGCGCGTTGTCGACATGAACGACCGTCAGCTGCGCCACGTCATCGACGGCATTGGCGGTAAGGCCCAGGGCGTGCCGCGCGAGGACGGCTTCGATATCACCGTCGCCTCCGAGGTCATGGCGATCCTGTGCCTGTCCACGAGCATCAACGATCTTAAGGAGCGCCTGGGCGAGATCGTTGTCGGCTACAGCTTTGCCGGCGAGCCCGTCCGTGCCCGCGACCTTAAGGCCCAGGGTGCCATGGCCGCGTTGCTTAAGGACGCGCTCAAGCCCAATCTGGTGCAAACGCTCGAGGGCACGCCCGCGTTTGTCCACGGCGGTCCCTTCGCCAACATCGCCCACGGCTGCAACTCCATCATGGCCACGCGCATGGCTATGCGCTTTGGCGATGTCGCCATTACCGAGGCCGGCTTTGGTGCCGACCTGGGTGCCGAGAAATTCCTGGACATCAAGTGCCGCATGACGGGCGTTCGTCCCAACGCTGTCGTGATCGTCGCGACCGCTCGCGCCCTTAAGTACAACGGCGGTGTTGCCAAGGCCGATCTCAACGAGGAGAACCTCGAGGCCCTCAAGGCCGGCATGCCCAACCTGCTGCGCCACGTCGACAACATCCAGAACGTCTACGGTCTGCCCTGCGTGGTCGCTATCAACCGCTTCCCGACGGACACCGAGGCCGAGCTTGCGCTCATCGAGTCCGAGTGTCAGAAGCTCGGCGTCAACGTTAAGCTTTCCGAGGTCTGGGCCAAGGGCGGCGAGGGCGCGCTCGACCTGGCCGATGAGGTCATGCGCCTGATTGAGCAGCCGAGTGAGCTCAAGTTTGCCTACGAGGACGGTGCCGATGTGGCCGACGCCCTCGAGGCTGTCGCCACTAAGGTCTACCGCGCCGATGGCGTCGACTTTACGCCGGCTGCCAAGCGCCAGCTCGCCGAGCTGCGCGAGAACGGCTTTGGCAACCTGCCGGTGTGCGTTGCCAAGACCCAGTACAGCTTTAGCGACAACGCCAAGGCGCTGGGCGCTCCTGAGGGCTTTCGCATCACGGTGCGCGAGCTCAAGGTTTCCGCCGGTGCCCACTTTGTGGTCGCGCTGACCGGCAGCGTTCTGACCATGCCGGGCCTGCCCAAGGTTCCCGCGGCCGAGAACATCGACGTCGACAACGACGGCAACATCACCGGCCTGTTCTAAGCCTGCTGCTCATAGCCGCTTGCCCGCCCCGCCGCGCCTACCAAGGCCCGGCGGGGCTTTTGTTTCTGGACGCGCTTGTCTTGTAGATACCGACGGGCTTTGCCCATCATAGGCTTTTGCGCGGGTAGAATGCATGGATAACTTGATGCTTACAGGCGACGGAAAGGAATCGCTGCATGGATCAGGACAAGACAACCGTGATGGGCGGGTACGGCTCCGCGCAGGCTGGCGATAGCGCCGATGCGACCCGCGTTGTTCCCAACCCCGGCTATACCGACCCCGCCGCGACGCAGCCTTCTGCCGAGCCCACCCGGGTTATGGACTATGGCGACACGGCGCAGGATTCTTACGCTGCATCTTCGCATGGCCCCTATGGCAACGCAGCTCCGGACCCGTTTGATTACGCGCCGCAGGATTCTTATGCCGCCTCGACGCCGAATCCCTATGATGACCTGCCGCAGAATCCCATTCCGCAGCCTCAGCAGACGACGTATATGCCTCGCACGGCGCAGCCTCGCTACGAGTCGCGGGAGCCGTATCGCGAGTACCCCAAGTCGATTCCGCAATATGGCGAGGACGAGGAGAAGAAGCCGTCGCGTTCGTCGAGCGTGATCAAGAAAATCCTCATTGTGCTGGCGATCTTCTTTGCCCTCTCGATTGTGTTCGCCATTGTGTCGGGCATGCTCAACAAGCGAGGCGCTACAACCAGCACGACGGCCGAGCAGACAGAGGTCGCCCAGGTGGGTGCAGTAGAGCTGGGCGATATCCCGGGACAGTACTGGTCCAACGCCAAAAAGATTCTCAAGTCGCGCGGCGCTGATCTTTCGAATGCCGTGGTTCTGACTGATGATGGCTCAACGCCCGTCGTCGATGCCAACTGGGTCGTTACTTCTGCCTACTATAACGACAACGGTAACCTTGAAATTCAACTCACGCATAAGAACAGCTCGGGCAACTCGTCCGACGGCCAAAGCGGCACCGACAGCTCGAGCTCCAACATGCTGGAGGACCTGAGCAACAAGGCGCAGGAATTGGGAGACAAGGCGCAAGAGCTGGGCGATACGACACAAAACCTGGGCGATACCGCGCAGAACTTGGGAGACATGGCGACAGATGCCTGGAACGCCCTACAAAACGGCATTTTGGGTGCACAGGGAAACTAGCGGCCGAGTGGAGCGGGGCTACAGCTGCTCTGCCGGACGGTCGGGCGAGCTGAAGCCCGAGTCAAACGTGACGACGCACGAGACGTCGGGCCGGCGCTCGTGCACGATGCGCGTGACGAGCTCCAGCAGCTCCTCGTCGGATATGTCAAAGCCGTCGGGACGCACCAGGTCAAACGAAACGAACCCGTCGTGCTCGTGCAGGTCGTGGATGGAGAGCGCGGGATCGATCTGCATGACGCCGCGCTTGACCCAGCCGCGCAGGTCGTCGCCGGTGGTGGCGATGGGGTCGCAGTGCAGCGTGATGTCGATGCCCATCTGGCGCTTGATGTCGTGCTCGATGGTGTCCAGGATCTCGTGGTGCTCAAACGCGTCGCCCTCGCCGGGCATCTCCACGTGGGCGCTGGCAAACTGGCGGCCGGGACCGTAGTCGTGCACCATGAGGTCGTGCGTGCCCAGGACCTGCGGATACGACATGATCTTGTCGCGAATCGCTTGAACAAGCTTAGGGCTGGGTGCCTGTCCCAACAGTGGACTGATGGCGTCGCGCACGAGGCCCATGCCGCTGATGCAGATGAAGATGCCCACGCCCAGGCCTGCCCAGCCATCGAGGTCAAAGCCGGTCGTTTGCGAAATAAGTGCTGCCGTCAAGACCGCGCCCGAGGTGATGACATCGTTTTTGGAGTCCTGTGCTGTGGCGATGAGCGTCTCGGAATCGATTCGGTTGCCCAGTGCGCGGTTGAACGCGGCCATCCAGAGCTTAACGAGCATGGACAAGACGAGGGCGGCTAAGGAGAGCACCGAATATGCGGTGGGGGAAGGCTTGATGATCTTAGTGACCGACTCGAGGATCAGGTTGATGCCGACGGCGCAAACCAGGACGGCGACGAATAGGCCGGCTAGGTACTCATAGCGGCCGTGGCCATAGGGGTGACCTTCGTCTGCCGGGCGGCTGGCAAGGCGGAACCCAAGCAGGCTCACGATGTTGCTCGAGGCATCGGAGAGGTTGTTGAAAGCGTCGGCGATGAGGGAGACGGAACCGGCGAGCAGGCCCGCGATGCCCTTGGCCAGGCACAGGGTGATGTTGAGGCCAATGCAGATGAGGCTTGCGGCAAAGCCCGCGTTGGTGCGGGTGCCGGCATCGACCGGCTCGCCCTCGCTGCCGGGAACAAGTTTATGTACCAGTCGATGAACAAATAGCATGGCGATCGTCCTCACAATCATGTTTAAGGGGATAGTGTAGCTCGCGCGGGGGCGCCGTGCACCGATGATCAGAAAATGCAGCAATAGTCTGCCGGTGCTAACGAGCGAGTCTTCTCGTCTGCCTGGGTGGTCCATTTTGGGCCACATGGGTATGGGCATGTGACTGTTTACTCGACATACTTAATGTCGACAGCCCCTGTGCAAAGGAGGACGTTTCCATGGATGAGATGTTTGCTATTAAATGCCAAAACTGCGGCGGCCCCATGTACTCACACCAGGCTAAGCGCAGCTTTGAGTGCGCCTATTGCGGTGCGGTCATTCCGTGGCAGGCCGATGCGGGGGAGCCCAAAAGCGCCTTGGGCATTCGCCATGCGCCGCTGACGGTTGTCGATGGGCTGCTTAAGCTCACGCACGTCTCACAGCTCGAGCGCCCGGAGGACCCGGACTGGTATTTCTTTAATTCGCACTGGCGCAATCAGTCGGTCCTGGAACATCTGCTGTGGGAGGATCGCGGCACGGCGCAGGAGTTCCAAGATGCCACGCATGTGAGTATTCCTTGCCCCTTCTGCGGAGCGTCCTTTGAGGGTGAGTCAACCCAGCGCGTGTTTGAGTGCCCTTCGTGCGGCAATAAAATCGGTGTCGCTGACCTGCTCAAGCCGGGGACGTTTAGCAAGCGTCTGACCATGGGCGTTGGTGCGGAATATGTGCCCGAGCAGGGTATTCCCTGCGAGATAACGCCGCAGCAGGCGCGTGCCAATGCGCTTGAGCTGGTACGCCAATACCCAGATGCCTTTGCCGGCCACGATGTGGAAGATGCGATCCAAAACGATATGATGCTCTTCTACTTCCCCATGGCACTTGCGGATCTTCGCATGATGGCGTCCTTCCCGGGCAAGGGCCTGAACAAGGAAACCCTGGTGTACTACGAGGTGCTCGACTGGGCATATCCCAGGGCAAACTACCTGGACGTTCGCCTTATGGGCATTCTGGAGCCGTGGGACTTTGCCAAGGTTGGGCCGTTTGACCCGGCCATGCAAGAAGGCGACTTCCGGATTGTCTCCGTCGATGCGTCCACCAAGGACCAGGTGGTCATTGACAAGCTGGCGCTCAACATTGCCGGCAACGATGCCGAGGCGATGCTGGGGCTCAATAAAAAGAGCATCCGCGCCTGGGCGCGCAAGGCCCGCAAGCATAAGGACGGCCTGGTGATGGTGCCGGTCTACTTTGTCGATCGCCCGGCGTCGGATAGCCGCGACGGCGAGCAGGTGCGCATTGCCGTGAACGGCCAGACGGGTCGCGCGGCCGCGGTAGCGTTTAGCGACAAGCGCGAGACGCATGTGGTGGCACCGCTCAATCCCAACGTGATACTGTCGAGCGAAAGCACCGTGCACGCCACACCCATCGAGGTCAAATACGTTAAATCGCCCTTCCTATACCAGATCGTACGCCGCGGAGGCGGCGAGCAACCGCGTCAGGTGGCGGCAGCTGCCGAGGGCTCTTACCGAGAGGAAAAGCCCAAACGAAAGGGCTTACTCGCTGCGATCTTTGGTAAGTAGGGGAGTGGTGCCGGTTGGCTCGCGAGAGTGCAAAACATCCCGCCCGTGATGGCAGATGTAAATAAACGGTGGAACGGCTGTAAAAGAGTCTTGCCACTGGGTAAAATCAGGATGTGCCGCGGAACCCGCTCCTTAGCTAGTCACACTTCGGAGACGCGGGCAACGCAGGTACAAGTGTCTTAAGGGCCGGCTGCAACCGGCCCTTTCTTTATGACTCCCTTCGCTATCCGTTACTGCTTATATTCCTGCCAGATCGAGTAGAGGTTCCGTGCAATGCCGGTCACATACATCGAGAGGCGCAGGATTTCAAGAAACAAGTTCATAGGCTTCACCCCAATCGGAGATCGGAGCGTTGCCCGCAGGCGGATTCCGCGGCAATCATAATTCTACCTCACGGGCCGCGGTGGAGGATAGCCTGCCCCCTGGTTTGGAGCAGTGTCGATCTAACGGGCAATCAAGCCTCTAGCTCTCTTTGAATTGGGCAAGCATCTGCCCGAAGAAGCTTAGTTCGGATGGCTCATAAATGAGCGAGCCGCCATCTTCGGTCCGGTAGACCCCGCAGGGGAGGTAACGCCCGTCGGGGAGGACATAGAGGTTGGCTTCTTCCTTCAGTCCTGCTGGAAATAGCGGAATCCCGTTTTCGTCCACTTGGAACTCGTCTATATTTGCGATCTTCCTCTCCATGACGCCTCCTGCCTTATTTCTTGAATGGCGCCCTAAAACAGGCAGCTCTCAATCAGCTCTTTTCCGCGTAGGGCGTCGACCCACTCCTGTGGGATGGTTTTGAGACCGTAGGCCGTGCCGGCGAGGGCGCCGGCGACGGCTGCGGTGGTGTCGGTGTCGTCGCCCAGGTTGACGGCGGCAAGCACGCAATCTTCGTAACTGTTGGTGTTGACAAAGCACCAGGTAGCGGCTTTAAGCGTGTCGCGCACGAAGCCGCCGGACCTGATTTCGTGCTCGGGCACGCCTTTCAGATGGAGTGCCCACGAGGGGAGCACGTCGTTCATCACATCCCTCATCAGCTCGACATATATGATGCATGCGTCGGTTGACGTTCTGTGGGCGTGCGTAATCGCGGAGACCTTTCTGACCTCTTCGTCCGTCGCATCGGTGAACGCCAGGGGAGCGATGCGCATGAGCGATCCGTTGCCATTGTCGCGCTCGCCGGAGCCACCTTTGCCGGCGTGCAAGGCGCAGGCGGTCGTACCACCGTAATCGAAAACGCCGTCAATCGTATACTCGCCACGGGCAATCCAGCTTACGAACTTGTCGCGCATGTCTGCGGTGTCGATATGCCCGAGCTCCCTAATCGAGTCGCAGGTGGCAAGCGTCATAGATGTGTCGTCGCTCCAAGTGCCGGCGGGCTGCCCATGCGTGCCGTAGCCGATCATGTCCGTGCATTCGAACGTGCCGCGGGGCCTGAACTCGTAGGGAACGCCCAACGCGTCGCCGACGGCAAGCCCGTAAATACAGTCGCGTAGCGTTGTTTTCGGTCTGTCTGTCATGGGAAACACCTCTCGTACTTTGGATTGAGGATGCGCGGCTACCTGCGGCAATATGTTCAGTTCGATTCGCGACGCAGTGCGTCGCGAATCGAGAGAACTCAATAGTCAATATGCCAAAATGGTATGCCTAGACGTCTCTTTACACGGCAACAGGCATTTCTTTTGGGCGTCCTGCCTTTGGAGCGTCGGCGAGTCGTGCCTCGATGGAAGCTTTGGATACCATGCGCTTGGTGCCATCCTTCCATGAATCCAACAGTCCAGCATTTATCAGTTGCGATACTCTTGCCGAGCTAACGCCAAGTATGCGCGCGGCATCCGCTGCGGTGACGGCGGGGATATCGTTGAGTTCGCGACTGACGGCCACGGCGATAATCTTGCCACTGTGCTGCGGCTCGTGGCCAAAGTCCGGCGCAGGCAGGTCAACGCCGCCCATTAGGTGGTCATCGACCATGCATGCGAGAAAATCAGCGGCGCTTTCGACAGCGTCGTTTAGGTCGGATCCGAACGTTCCACCTCCGCCCAGCGAGCCACATGGCACAGCGTCGACAACGCCGTCCGAATCAAAGAACTCGAATTCCCATACGTAAACCATGTAAGACCTCCTTTAAAAAGCGATGCGAAATGTGATGAGGATGAGCTATCGAAGCCCTGCCTGCCTTAGGATTCTTTTGGCAATTTGCTCCTCGATCTCTCGATGGCGTTTCACGAGCACGAGCTTGTCGCCTTTGACGAACTTCTCGTGATTGGTGCCTCCTTTCGAGATGAAGCCGGCTTCTTCGAGGATACGGATCAATTCGCGTCTCTGCATCTCAGCCTCTTTCAATAACTATATATTAGCACTTACTAAGGGTTTTAGACTTAAATCTTAGCCATTGCTAATCCCTTGTTTTATTTCACCATCCTTGGATAACGGCTTATAGTCCTTGCGGTATTAGTTTATTTGCTCGTGCGGACACGATTTGGTGCTCCGTGCGCGACCGCGAAAAGGGTTTGCGGTGACTAAAATGTGACCATAGAGACAGTTTTAGCGAGCCCCACGGGAGTGACGCGCATGGACAACAATACGCTGCTATTCCAGGACAAAGGTTCGGGTAGGTTTAAAGACGTTAAGATCTACCCGAATCGCCTTGAGGTGCTTAAGAAGGGCGTTCTCGGCGGCAAGCACACCGAGATTGTCTATCTTAGGGACATCACGGGGGTCAACAGGGTCAAGGGCCGCGACGTTTTCCTGCGCAACAGGTTGTTGACTGCTTGTGTCTTTAGCCCGAGCAGCCGCTTCCAAGCTCAGGAGTTTGTGAATGCGTTGAACATGGTGATGTGACCGGGCGCTTTCGAACACAAAAAGCCGGGATGCAAGGAGTCGCACCTTGCATCCCGGCTGAGCTAAAACGGCGCTGCTGCATGCCGTTGGAGCTTTAGCGCTTGATCTCGATATCCTCGAGCTTGACGTCCATGGCCTCGGTCTTTGCCTTGGCGATGTCGTCGGCAAATTCCAGAGACTTCATCATAGTCTCGACGGCGTCCTTGTGCTCCTCGACGTTGTCGATGCTCACGTAGACGCTGCCGCCGCCTGCTTCGGTGAAGTACTCAGTCGTCACGCCGCCCGAGTGTGTATAGGAAGCGTTGCGCCAAGTCTTACCGTTGTACTTGACGGGGTCATTCTCGGTCCACTCAAAGTTGGTCTTCCACTTTGCCTCGTAGTCGAACAGCTCGTCGGCGTTCTTGACAGAGTCGAAGACAGGGATGAAGCGGTCGCTGGCGTGCTCGCTCTCGGTGAACTTAAACTGGGCCCTGTCGGCGGTATCGCCTGCGACGTCGGTGATCTCGACGCCCTCGGGGACCTCGACCTTAAACCAGATGAAGTCGGTCCTCATGTCCACGGCCGGCTTTTCTGCGCCGCCGCCCCCACCGCTGCCGGCAGCGCCGCCGCTTCCACCACAGCCTGCCAGGGCAACTGCGGCAAAGAGACTGATGCAGAGGGTGAGAATCGCAAAGGCCTTCTTTTTCATGGTCGTGTCCTCCTCGGTCTGTAACCGCCCATGGATTACCTGTCTTTACTGTACGCGCGAGCGGCTCGTTCGGGTGGGCCACATGTCCCATTCTTGGGGCCGGATTTGCGCCGACAAGTGGCAATATGTCGCGATATAAGTAGGGGAGGACCGGCTGATCCGATCCTCCCCCGGCTGGGCGTCCGATCATGTAATGACTGCGCATGCGATGCTGCGTGCGAGCCCCTAATGCTTGATCTCGATGCTCGAAATCTCGACTTCGCGTGCCTCGGAAACCGCCTCCGCCATGTCATCGGGGAACTCGATGGAGTTGAGGAGTGCCTCGGCTTCTTTCTTGTGCAGTTCGAAGTTTGAGATAAGGACGTAGACGCTTCCCGGTTCAACGTCGGTAAAGAGGAGTGTTGAGATGCCACTGTTGTCCTCGTACGTTCCGACGAGCCATGTCCTGCCGTTATACTCGACGGATCCGCCATCCTTCCACTGGAACGTATCCCCCTTCTTTTCTGCCTGGTCGGCGTGGGACTCCTCAGCTGTCAGCGCTTTTTTCCAAACGGGGATAAAGCGATCGCCCGAGGCGTTCTCATCTTCGGGGAAGGTGAGCTGAATCCTATCTGCATTCCTGCCGGCGGAGTCGCTTACGCCGACGCCCTCGGGCATCTCGACCTTAAACCAGATAAAGTCGGTCTTCTTGGCAACGGGGGCTTTTTCCTTGCTCTCGCTCTTGGCGGCGCTGCCGCCCCCGCCCGATGCGCTCCCGCCGCAGCCGACAAGGGCAAATGCGGCAAAGAGGGCGATGCAAAGGGAAAGGATTGATAGGGTCTTTTTCTTCATGGTGGCGTCCTCCTTGTCTGTTAGGGGCATCGTGTGCAGCGGTTCGCCAATCGGCGGTTGCGCATGCACTGATGGCTTTATTTGCTGTGCGGTGATTCCTCCGTTCTTTGTCCGGCGCCGTGGCGAGCGTTGCCCCAGCATGGGGCTCCTTATCTATATGTATGCCCCAGTTGCCGCCGTCCGAGAGTCCCGAAACGTGGGCCATGTGTCTCATGTTTGCGTCGCTGCCGCCTATCGTGTGTCATAGAAATCCGCGATGGCCAGGTGCGCTGACGCTCATGTGCTTATGGGCTAGACTTAGCACCATTACGTGTTCGACGCGGTTGGTTGGCGGTTGCCGCCCGACCGATGTATATGACTTGAAGGTGCGTGCGCATGAGCCAAGAGATGATGGATAAAACCTGTCGAGAGTTTGCCGAGGCGCTTGCCGCACGCGAGCCGGTGCCCGGCGGCGGCAGTGCGAGCGCCTTTGTGGGCGCGCTGGGCGCCTCGCTTTGCGGAATGGTTGCTCGCTATGGCGCGACGAACCCCGCGCTTGCCGATCGCATGGACGATCTGACGCACGCGTTTGCCCAGGCAGACGAGTTGGCGCAGGAACTTGTGGGTCTGGTTGCCGAGGATGTTCGTGCATACGGCCAGGTGTCCGCGGCATACGGTATTCCTCGTGATGATCCGGCTCGACCCGCGGTGATTCAGGATGCGTTGCGCGTGGCGGCCATGCCACCGTATCGGATTATGGATGCCTGCGGACGCGCGCTGGCACTGCTCGAGGACATGGCCGACAAGGGCTCGCGTCAGCTGCTGTCAGACGTGGCGTGCGGTGCCGTGTTCTGCCGCGCCGCCATGCAGGGCGCGAGCCTGACGCTTTTTGCCAATACCACGTCTATGAAAGACCGGGCGCGCGCCGAGGAGCTCGAGGCGGCGTGCGATGAGCTGCTGGATACGTGGCTGCCGCGTGCCGATGCGCTGGCGCGCCGTGCTGCCGATGCCGCAAGGAAGAGGGGATAGCCATGGCCGAGCTGCTGAAGGGCGCTCCCGTCGCCCGCGCGTTGACTGAGGAGCTTGCCGCTCGTTGTGCTGTTCTGCGTAAACGCGGCGTTGTGCCGACGCTCGCCATCGTTCGCGTGGGCGAGCGCGAGGACGACCTGTCCTACGAGCGCGGTGCTCTCAAGCGCTGCGAGAAGGTTGGCATTGAGGCCCGCCGCGTTTTGCTTCCTGCCGATGTTTCGCAGGACGAGCTGATGGCTGCTATCGAGGGCATTAATGCCGACCCTGCTGTTCATGGCTGCCTGATGTTTCGCCCGTTGCCCGTTGGACTTGACGAGGATGCAGTTGCCGCGGCACTCGATCCCGTCAAGGATGTTGACTCCATGACGCCGGCCTCGCTGCTTACCACGCTTTCGGGGCGAGGCGAGGGCTTTGCTCCTTGCACGGCCGAGGCCGTGCTGGCGTTGCTGGACCATTATGGCGTGGAACTGGATGGGACCAAGGTCGCGGTCGTCGGTCGATCGCTGGTGATTGGCCGTCCCGTTGCCGCCATGCTTACGGCTCGCAATGCCACGGTGACGATATGCCATACGCATACGCGCGACTTGGCTGCCGAGTGCCGTTCTGCCGACATTGTTGTTGCCGCGGTTGGACGTGCGCGTACGATTGGCGCGGATGCGGTTCGCGAGGGCCAGACGATCATCGATGTGGGCATCAACTGGGACGAGGCCGCCGGCAAGCTGGTCGGCGACGTCGATTTTGATGCTGCGGAGCCGGTTGTTAACGCCATCACACCCGTGCCGGGCGGCGTGGGGGCTGTGACCACCGCGATTCTCGCCAAGCACGTGATCGAGGCGGCGGAGCGTGCATCGAAATAGGCGTTTTGGGCTGTTTGAGGGGTTAGCCATATACCACGTGGTCAAAAAATGCCAAATATGAGTACTGTTGCCAAGATAGTCACATATGTTTTTATGTCTTTTGGGCTCCCTAGCGATATTCATTCTCGCTAGGGAGCCCATTTATTGAACCTATGGGGAATAACGTTGTCTTGCTTTTGGACAAATGGGGATTTTCGGCACCTATTACAAGGAAATTTGCTGCTACTAAATTGGTGACAGTACTCATATTTGGCATTTTTTGACCACAGGGGTCTCGAGGGGTCGCGGTTTCGCCCTTTTTGCGCCGAAGCGATACACTGTTACCGTTTGATTTCTTCGCTCAAGGAGGATGCGCATGCCGTGCACAACGATTTTAGTTGGTAAGAACGCGAGCTACGACGGGTCGACGCTGGTTGCCCGCAACGAGGACTCGTCCAACGGGGTGTTTGAGCCCAAGCGCATGCGCGTGGTGCATCCCGACGAGCAGCCGCGTGTCTACACGAGTGTCCTGAGCCACCTGACCGTTGAGCTGCCCGACAATCCCATGCGCTACACGAGCGTCCCCGACGTTATCCCCGGTCACGGCATTTGGGCCGAGGCCGGCTTCAACGAGCTCAATGTTGGCATGTCCGCAACCGAGACCCTCACCACCAACGAGCGCGTCCGCGGCGCCGATCCGCTCGTGGACTACGTGCCCGCCAAGGGCAACGAGGGCGAGGACGGCTATGTTCCGGCACAGCCCGGCGGCTTGGGCGAGGAGGATATGGTGACCCTGGTGCTGCCGTACGCCAAGTCTGCCCGCGACGGCGTGCGCATCCTGGGCGAGCTGCTCGAGCGCTACGGCACCTATGAGAACAATGGCATTGCCTTTAGTGACGTTGACGAGATCTGGTGGCTCGAGACTATCGGTGGCCACCACTGGATTGCCAAGCGTGTGCCTGATGACGCCTATGTGACCATGCCCAATCAGCTGGGTATCGACAGCTTTGACCTGGATGACGCCGAGGGCGCCCAGGTCAACCACATGTGCTCTGCCGACCTGCGCTCCTGGATGGCCGAGTGGCATCTGGACCTGACGCTGGGCGTTGAGGGCGATGGTCCGGCTGTGGTCTTTAACCCGCGCGAGGCCTTTGGCTCGCACAGCGACAGCGATCATGTCTACAACACGCCGCGCGCCTGGTATATGCAGCGCTGCCTCAACCCCAGCGATGTGTGGGACGGTCCCGAGGCCGACTACACGCCCGAGAGCGATGACATCCCCTGGAGCCGCGTGCCCGAGCGCAAGGTGACCATCGAGGACATCAAGTACGTGCTTTCGAGCCACTACCAGGGCACGGAGTACGACTGCTACGGCAGCAAGGGTACGCCCGCCACGCGCGGCGCTTATCGCCCCATCGGCATCAACCGCAACAGCCAGCTCGCCGTGCTGCAGCTGCGCCCCTATGCGCAGCCGGCGTATCGCGCCGTGCAGTGGATGGCGTTTGGTTCTAACTCGTTTAACGCGCTCGTGCCGCTGTACGCCAATGTCGAGACCATGCCCGAGTACTATGCCGATACACAGGCTCGCGTGACGTCCGAAAACTTCTACTGGGCCAACCGCCTGATCGGCGCGCTGGCTGACGTTCGCTTCCATGAGTGCGGCCGCGCCGTGGAGGACTATCAGGAGAAGGTCGGTGGCATGGGCCACAAGCAGATCCATGACGTCGACGCCGCCGTAGCCGTTCTGCCCGAGGCCGAAGTGCCTGCCGAGCTCGCCCGCGCCAACGAGGAGTTTGCCGAGCGCGTGCGGGTGGAGACCGATGCTCTGCTGGGCAAGGTGCTCTACACCACGAGCTGCGCCATGAAGAACTCTTTCGCGATGAACGACAACGTGAGGTAGGGATTTCCCGTCGATCGAATAGCGCTAAAACGCTTTGTCGCTTTCACTCAATCTTGGGTACAAGAACGCCAATGCAGTTGTTTGTGATTGGAGACAACCATGGTTATGAAACTCGATCAGCTTGTTAACGGTGCCATTAACGTGGGCTTCGGCGCCGCCGCCGTTGCCGTCGAGGGCAGCAAGAAGGTTCTCGACGACCTCAATACCAAGGGTGAGCAGGTACGCAAGGACGCAGGCGCCCCCGATATCGCCCGCAGCGTGTCCGACATGTTCGAGCAGGCCGGCGGCACCATCTCCGACCTGACCGAGCGTCTGGGCATGCAGGGCGAGACCGCGGCCCAGCGCGTGCTCGACGAGCTCATTCTGGCTCGCGTCCGCGTTATGACCGCTCCCGAGCGCACGGCCTTCCTGGCCCATGTGCGCGACATCGTCGATTCGGTCGAGGACAACGTGACCTCGGTGCCCGTCGAGTCCGTTGAGCCCGACGATGCGAAGGATACCGAAGAGGCCGAGTAGCAGCGCAGATGGCAGATTCCACCACCGATTACAACAATCTAGATCCCTTGGGTGACGAGGCGGCGGTTGTCGATGAGGTCGATGCCGCCGTCTCGGGCGCTCGCAAGAAGCCGCGCGCTGTCGATATGGTCCCCGAGGAGCCCGAGGCGATGGCGCCGGATGAGGAATACCAGCTCACGCCGGCGGGTCGCCGCGAGCGCATCGGGCAGATTGTTCGCCTGGTCAAAAAGTACCGCGTGTGGGATAACCTCACGCCGGTTCGTTTGCGCCGCCTGCTCGAGGAACTCGGCCCCATGTTCGTTAAGATGGGGCAGATTCTGGCCAACCGGTCCGAGATTCTGCCGCAACGCTTTTGCGACGAGCTGCGTCGTCTGCGCTCTGACGTGGAGCCGGTGCCGTACGAGGTCGTACTCAGTTGTCTGGAAGAAGAATACGGCCTGCGCCTGGGGGAGATGTTCGATGCGATCGACCCAAATCCGCTTGGTAGCGCATCGCTCGCGCAGGTGCACCGCGCTCGTCTGGTGACGGGCGAGGACGTGGCCGTCAAGGTTCAGCGTCCAGGTGCGCAGCAGGTTATGGCACAGGACATCGATATCATCCGCTCGGTGGTGCGTATCGTTTCCAAGTTCGTCAACACCGATCAGTTTGTGGACCTGCACGGCGTGGTCGAGGAATTGTGGACCTCGTTTCGCGAGGAGACCAACTTTTTGGCCGAGGCAAAAAACCTCAACGACTTCTACGAGTTCCATAAGAGCGTTCATGGCGTGACGTGCCCTAAATCCTATCTGGACCTGTGCACCGAGCACGTGGTGGTTATGGACTACGTCGACGGCATTTCGATCGCCGATCCTGAACGCTTGGTGGCCGAGGGCTATGACTTGGAAAAGATCGGTGCCGCAATCGTCGAGGACTACTCGACGCAGGTGCTCGATGACGGCTTTTTCCATGCCGACCCGCATGCGGGAAACATCATCCTCAAGGACGGCATCGTTTACTTTATCGACTTGGGCATGGTCGGACGCATGTCGAGCCACGATCGCGGTATCGTAAAGGACATGATTTTCGCCGTGGCCGAGGGCGACGTGCCCAAGCTCAAGGATTCGCTCATGCGCTTTGCCGTGACGCGTGGCGATTCGGCCGAGCTCGATCATTCAGCGTTTTTGTCCGATCTTGACTTTATCGTGGCTGACTTTGCGGGCCTTGACCTGAAGGATTTGGATATCGGCGAGTTTTTGACCTCGCTGTTAAACCTCGCGCGTAAGAATGACGTTGAGCTGCCGAGCGTGGTGACGATGTTCGCGCGCGGCATGGTGACGCTCGAGGGTTTGCTGACCGAGTACATGCCCAACGTCAACATGATCCAGATCATCCAAACCCACATTAAAAACGAGACAAGCACCTATGCGCGCGTGCGCGACATGGGGCGCGATCTTGCCGCGAGCAGCTATCGCGCGGCGAAGGGCTCACTCGAGGCGGCTGAGTACCTGGGGCTGGCTTCGCGCATGCTTACGCGCGGCCAGCTTAAGGTGAACACGCAGATCATGAGCAGCGATAAGGCACTGCGACAGCTGGGCGGAATTATCGACCGCATGTCGATGGCAATTGTGATTGCCGGCCTGTTTATCGGTTCGTCGGTGGTGTACTACGCGCGCATCGAGCCGGTTGTGTTTGGTATCCCGGTCATTGGCTTTTTGGGTTACGTGAGCGCGCTGGTGCTGGCGCTTATGCTGGGCCGCAATATCTGGCTCAACAGTCACGGCGGCAAGCACTAGAGGCTGCGACTGTCACCGCATTTTCCTATCGCAAACAATAGCTTTTACCTTGGGCTTCGCCTGCGTGCGAGGCCCTTTTGCGTGATACCATATTGACGATAATAATAGATGGCCTAGATGGTGGTGCGGAGACGCACGAACGCGCGGTTTTCCTGCGCGTTTGGGAGAATCGGGGTGCAAGTCCCCGGCTGTACCAGTAACCGTAATTCCTCTTGGCTCGGGATGTTCGCGTCGCAGATCGGACGGCGCGCCTGAGCCGTTAAGGTTAAGTCGGATCGCCTCCCATCTTGCATGCGGCTGCGGCGTATGCCGCCGGTGTGCATAGGGCTCTGGAAGGAAAGGGGACCCCGATGGGGGAACTCGAGCGCAACATGCGCGACGACGTGGGGCAGCCTCAAGGCAACGCTTCAAGTACAGACAATGGGGGACAAATGGATATGTTTGAGGACGAGCGCGAGCGCGCCTCGTTGCATCGCCGTGGCGCGCTTGCACGCGGTGTAGCCAAGCGCGGCCTGGTGGCATTCCTGGCCTTCGCGATGGTCTTTGGCACCACGCCGGCTCAGCTGTGGGCCGAGGGCGCCGAGGGCATTGCCGAGGCTGTGGCTCAGGCTACGACGCCGGGCGAGGACGCAGCGCTTGCGGGCGGTGCCGCTGAGCAGAGCGGCGCCGAGGTTTCGGATTCCGGGAGCGCGCCTGCAGCTAGTGCCGCTACAACAGGGGCAGCAACTGGCGACGAAGGCTCGGCGACGGGGGAGAGCCCTGCCTCGAGCGAGCAGTCTTCGACGGCATCCGCTGGCCAAGCAGGATCTGCCGCCGCGGCTGCCGTTCAAACAGAGAACCCGACAGAAACCGGCGATGTCGCCAAGAAGCAAGTCGAGGTCTCGTTCTCGATTATCGGCACCGATGCCGACGGCAAGGCTCAGACCTGGGTGGCACCTACGCAGCTTAAGCTCGACGAGGGCTCGACGGCTGCGGACGCCTTCGTTAAGCTGCAGCAGAAGGTGGGCTTCAAGGCGAAATACGATCCGAACACGGCATACGGTTTCTACCTCGAAAGCATCACGTCCCCGAGCGATGGCCGCACGCTTGCCTTCGATCCGGCGACTTATGCCTACTGGCAGCTGTTTGTCGACGGCGCGTCTTCCTCGGTTGGCGCGAGCGGCGTCAAGCTCACCCAGGGGCAGAAGATTGAGTTTGCCTATACGGCTGGTAGCTCGTCCCCTGTCGTTAAGGACCAGGTTGCCGCAAATGTGACCGTCATTGGTCGCGATGCCCAGGGCAAGACTCAGACTTGGGTCGATAATGCGCAGTATGTGGTGACGTCCGGCTCGAGCGCACTTGACCTTACGAAGGTCGCGCTTGAGGCGAATGATATTGACGCCGTTGCTGCGGGCTCCTTCATTCTGAGCCTTAAGAACAACGGTGTTGAGCTGGGTACGCCGCTCGATTATTCGACCTATTGGCAGCTGTTTATCAACGGCAAGTCGAGCGACTACACGGCAGACAATGTCACCATCCATGCCGGCGATACCGTCACGTGGTTCTACGGTGGCTGGGGCGACCAGTTGCCCTCCGATTCCGTCCATGCTTCCGTTCAGGTCCTCGGTAAGGACAAGGACGGCAAGCAGCAGGTTTGGGCTTCGACGGGTCAGATGAGTCTCAAGGCGGGCTCTACTGCCAAGGATCTGCTGGAGCAGACCGGCCTTAGGCTCGATTCTAGCGAATCGTCTTGGGGCTGGTTCCTCAACGGCATTTATTCGCCGTTCGACGTCGACGGTAAGCCCTATGTCGGGGATGCTGCAACCAATAGCTATTGGCACTTCTACGTAAATGGCGAGTTCAAGAACGTTGGCGCTGGTGCCTACGAGCTCCAAGAGGGTGACGCCGTCACCTTTATGTATGGTGCTGACGCCGATGCCCTTCCCGGTCAGGTTCTTGGGTCTGTCGATGTTATCGGCCCCGATGTCAACGGCAACAATACTCGCTGGGGCTCGGCAAGCAATGTTTCTTTGCCCGAAGGCTCTACTGCCCAGAACCTTATTGAGACGGTTCTGAAGGCCAAGGGCGTTACGTACAACGGCTCCCAGAGTGGTGAGTACTGGTTCCTCAATTCCATCAACTCGCCGTTCGATCACAAGCCGTATGCCTGGGATGCTGCGACCAAAAAATACTGGCACCTGTATATCAATGGAGAGTCCTCCTTACTCTGCGCCAACCAGATTACGCTCAAGAGCGGCGATAAGGTTACGCTTGCCTATACCACCGACGATTCGCCCATGCCCGATCCCGACAAGATTGTCGTGGATCCGAATGCGACGACTCCTGATTGGGATGCCGAGTGGGCCGGCTACGGCAACAGCGGCAACGGTTCGACCGTAACGGATGCCAAGACGCCTGCGCAGGCCGCCGGTCTTAAGTGGGCCTTCGATTGGAAGGCCGAGTCTGGCCAGCAGTATTCCAACTGCAGCGAGCCCGTTATTGCCAATGGTTTTGTGTACATCGCGACCGAGAACGAGCTCATTAAGATCGATTCGTCCACGGGCAAAAAGGTTGCCTCTGCGCCGCTTGCCTCCAAGGTGAGCTATACCTCTCGTCCGATCTATACCAATGGCCTTATCATCGTTCCGCTCAACGGCGGTGCGATCCAGGCGATTACTGCAGACAAGCTGATCTGCAAGTGGCTGACGCCTGGTTTGACGGACCTGACGCAGAGCTCCTGCACCGTCGTTTCGGACGGCGAGTACGTCTATGTAGGCTCGGTCGATATTTCGTATGACGAGAATTACAACGCGACCTACGGCAATGGCTCCTTTGCGCGCATTAAGATTGCCACGGGCGAAGTTTCTTGGCAGAACATCGACCCTGCCGAGGGCTATTACTGGACTGGTGCGGCTTTGACGGATAAGTATGCCATCGTTCCTACGAGCGCGGGTACGCTTAAGTGCATTGATAAGACGACGGGCGATGTCGTTTCGACCATGAAGCTCGGCGCTGTCGCAAATGCCGATTGCATTGCCGATCCGTCCAATGGTTCGACCTTCTATCAGATGACGCACGACGGAAAGCTCCATGTGATTTCGCTTTCGGCGAAGGGCGTGCTGAGTGAACAGAATACGGTTGATCTGGGCCTTACGAATAATCTGAGCGCCCCTGCGGTGTCTGGTGACAATCTGATTGTCGGCGGACAGACGGCTACTGGCTCTGCTCTGGTTCTCTATAACCTGAAGACGGATAAGACCACGATGGTCGCTGCTGCCGACGGCAAGGCGCTGCCGGCTGGCCTCAACGGTATTGCTGCTACTCCGCTGGTGAGCGTTCGG
Organism: Collinsella sp. OM07-12; assembly: GCF_003438275.1. Classification (NCBI taxonomy): domain Bacteria; kingdom Bacillati; phylum Actinomycetota; class Coriobacteriia; order Coriobacteriales; family Coriobacteriaceae; genus Collinsella; species Collinsella sp. OM07-12. The sequence goes on along the minus strand of NZ_QSTQ01000004.1, from coordinate 54,346 downwards.
GGCGGCAAGACCTATGTGTACTTCACTGTTAACAGCGCGGATAGCAAGGATTACGTCAACTACTCTGCTGGTGGTGGCGTGTATCGCTATACGCTCGGCGATGCAGAGGCGACGCAGATTTATGATGCGGCTGGCCATTACCAGCACTGCGACTCTCCGGTCATTGCCGATGCATCTGGCAACCTGTACTACATCAATGATTCGGGCACGTTGTTTAAACTTGGAGCTGTCGAGTCTTGGACGGTTGCCTTTAATTCCAACGGCGGGTCTGTTTGCGATACTAAGTTTGTTGCTACGGCCGACGGCAAGCTGGTCAAGCCGGCCGATCCGACGCGCGACGGCTACACTTTCGGCGGTTGGTATGCCGATGAGGCTTGTATGCAGGCGTATGACTTTAGCACGCCGGTGACGGCCGACCTGACGCTGTATGCCAAGTGGACCAAGAATGCCACCAACCCTGGCGGTAATGGCGGCGCTGGTTCCAATGGCGGCAGCGGTTCTGGTACCGGTACTGGTTCCGGCGCTGGCGCTGGCGCGGGTTCTGGCTCCGGCTCGAAGGACGGCGCTATCGCCCCGGGTCATAAGCCGGCGACCAAGACGACGGTGTCGACCAAGACCGAGACCAAGGACAGCAAGTCCGACAAGAAGGACTCCGATAAGTCCGATAAGAAGGACGAGAAGAAGTCTGACAAGAAGAACAACAAGTCCGACAAGAAGTCCGATTCCAAGTCCGATACGGGTGCTGCTTCCACGACCACTGCTAAGAAGTCCTCTGGTGCTTCTGAGCGGGAGGCTGGCACCAACCCGCTTGCCATTGTTGGCGTTGCCGCCGGCGTCATCGGTCTCGCCATCGTCGGCGTGTTCGTGTTCACCAAACGTCGGTAGGTGAGGGCTGTGTCCAATAAATCCAAGGACGCTGACCCCAAGCAACCAGATTCCTCGTTCATTCAGTTCGACGATGCAAAGCAAAAGGGCGCCGCTTCGGCGGCGTCCGCCCCTCGCCGCAAGGCGCTCCTCGGCGTTCTGACTGCCGCGTGCGCCATTCTGATCGTCGTCTCGCTGGGTTTCGTCCATCCTTCCACAAGCGGTGCCTGGTCTATCGACTGGATCATTCAGACCGTGACGGGGGAGAGCGTTGTCACCAAGGACACCAAGGCGTCTGGCTCGACTACGACTTCGGTCGAGGCCAGTTCCAAGGATTCCAAGTCATCGAATGACGCAAAAGATGAGTCCAAGGACTCTGATGGGTCCAAGTCCAAGGACGATTCCGAGTCTTCAAACAAGGAATCGGATAAAAGCTCGGATAGCAAGAAGTCCGATGGTCAGGACGGCAAGAAGTCTGGAGATAAATCCGCTGCCCAGAATACGGGAGCCGGCGATACTTCCAATGTGTCTGGCGGTGCTTCTTCGGGCGGCGGCCAGTCGTCTGATGGAGCCTCCAGCTCTAATGGCGGAAGCGCTCCCTCGGGCGGACAGGGCGGCTCGCAGGAGTCTGGCTACGTCACGGTGACGGTTTCGGTCACATCAAGCGCCGTGGGCAATCCTGTGTCTTCTGGTGGCACCTTCACCTTTAACGAGGGCGCTACCGTCTACGATGCCCTGTGCGCGCTGGGCCTTTCTGTCAACGCACATGGCTCGTCGTACGGCACGTATGTCTCCGCGATTGGTGGTCTGGCCGAGAAACAGTACGGCGGTACGAGCGGCTGGATGTACTCCGTCAACGGTGCAACGCCTATGACGGCCTGCAGCAACTACGTTCTCTCCAACGGTGACAACGTGGTTTGGTATTACGTAACAGGCTAGGGGCCTCGACATAGCGCGCCAGACGGGCGGTTCGGACAAACATCCGGGCCGCCCGTTTTTCATGCGAATTGGACTGGGTTGCCGGGGACCTCGACAAATAAAAAACCGGTTGGAATAGGAATTCCAACCGGTTATACATTCAAGCAAATAGTGAATCGACTACGACCGTGCGCCCTCGAGAAAGAAGCGGCGACTGAAGTAGTTGTACCAGGTGACGAGGAACGTTGCGATGGCCTTCATAGCCTGGTAGCCGATGCTCAAAAACGTGACGCCCACAAACATGTACAGGTCGTTGAGACCCAAACCGATCACCGACAGGATGGTGAAGATCGTGAACTCGCGCTTGCGGCTCATGCCCTCGCGATGGTCGAACACGTACTTCATGCTGAGCCAGTAGTTGACCACGACGGACGTGATGAACGAAACCGTGGTGCTCATCAAAAAGTCGAGGTGGAAAAGCTCGACGAGCGCAATGAGCATACCCCAGTCGATGCCAAAGGAGATAAGACCCACGACAGCGAACTTGAGGAACTGCTTGGTATGAGGTTGTGCCAGCGCCTTGCGCACGTAATCACATCCAATGCGTTGATGAATCGAGCAGGGATACTTTAGAGCTTTTGCAAGGGAAACGTAAGGTCTTTGCCAAGAACTATACGAACTCGCCAAATTTTCAAGAGCTAATCCGCAAACGTTGAAAAATTGCCCGTAAACGAGCGGCACCCACGGACGATACTGCGCTGAGTGCGCGTTGTCCGTGGGCGCCGTAATGCTGCAGGGGTGTGGAGCTATTTTGTCTCCTCGCCCTCCAGGAAGATCTTGCGCGTTACAAAGTTGTAGACCATGACCAGTGCGGTAGCGCAAATCTTGGCGATATTGGCCTCGAGGCCCAGACCGGCGTTGAGGGCCAGCACCATGCCGTCGTTGAGCGCCAGGCCAATAACGGACAGCACGACAAAGATGATGAACTCGCGGCGGCGGCTCATGCCCTCCTTGTGTGCAAACACGTACTTCATGCTCGCAACGTAGTTAAAGATGAGCGAGACGATAAAGCCGCTGGTGTTGGCGATCAGGATGTTAAGGCCCAGACCGTAGTGGAGCAGATTCATGATGCCAAAGTCGATGACGGTGGCAATGACGCCGACGACGCCAAACTTCATGATCTGCGCAAGGAGCTTTTGCATGGTACCTGCCTTAGGGTGGCGCCGCTGCGCCGCGGGGATGACAAACTCAGCAAGTTTAGCCAATCCCCGCAAGCGGGGCTAGGCGCGCTTCTCGATAGCACCGTTTCTATATGCATCGAGCAGTTGGCGTAGGTCCTGGATCTGGCTGCGGATCTTGGCGCCGGTATCGGTGTCGCTCACCATGCGGCGACGGTCGGCCTCGTCAAAGCGGTTGGTCTCGCTTTCGATATCGATGTTGCGGGTGAGCGCCTCGGCAACGGTGGTAAAGGCCTGGTGCGACTTGAGGCGGCATCCTCGCGAGCTCGAGATGAGCGTGTAGCCGGCGATGCCCGTTTTGGGATGGTAGGCGCGACAGAAACCGCCGTCGATGACCAGCAGCTTGCCGTTGGCGCGGATGGGCTGCTCGCCCTTGGTGGTCTTGACCGGGGTGTGCCCGTTGATGATGTGACCGGTCGGCGAACATGCCATGGGCGCGACACCAAACTCGCGCATGATGTCGTCGCAGACCGAGGGCGACTTGGTAAGCGTAAAGTACGGGTCCATCGGCTCGACCCAGGTGCTCTTATCGGCGATATAGGCGCGCTCAAAGGTACGCACCAGGCGTCCGCTGGCGGGCGAATTAAAGCCAATCCACAGGTACCACATCCAGTCGAGAGCATCGCGGTCGCCCACGCGCCAGGCGCGGCGTACAATGTAATCGCAAAAGTCGAAGTAATCGCGGCCGGCGTGCCAGGCACCCAGGCAGTTCATGCTGCTAAAGGTGCCGTCTTCGTTGAGCGGCACGCAGCCGTGGAACAGCAGGTTGCCGTTGGCGACCTTGTACATCGAGCCGTGGGAATAGAGGAAATCGATATGGCGATGCAGGTGATCGGCGGTGACAAACTCGGACACGAGCTTGTCGATGATGTGCTGCTCTTGGGGCGTGAGCGAATAGGGGTCCGCCGGGTCGACGGTGGGGAAGTCATTGGTCGTGAGCTGCCACACGCTGCCGTCGGCGAGCGTGACCGTGCCGGTGTCGTGATCGATCTTGTCGAGCAGCAGGCGGTCGACCATATCAAACTCGGGGTGGCGCTGGATAATCTGGCCCTCGAGCTTAAAAAGCAGGACGTTGATGGCTTTGATCAGCGGGCTGATGGGCTCGCCGGAGGTATAGGTAGCGTCGGCGAAGGCGACAAGCTCGCGCAGCGAGATACCGTAGTCGTTCTCCAGGATCTCGTAGTTGTCGTAGCGTAGGTTGTTTCGCAGCACCGTGGCGATACAGGCGGGCTCGCCGGCAGCGGCGCCCATCCACAGCAAGTCGTGGTTGCCCCACTGGATGTCGATTGAATGGTAGGTGAGCAGGCGGTCCATAATCTTGGCTGCGCCGCCGCCACGGTCGAAGATGTCGCCCACCAGGTGCAGGTGGTCGACGGCCAGGCGCTTGATGAGCGAGGCAAGCGACTCGATAAAGTCGTCGGCGCTGGCGGTCTCCAGAATGGACTCCACGATGCGCTCGTGATAGCGCACGCGATAGTTGTTCTCGTCCGGATGCGTGTGCAGCAGCTCGTCGATGATATAGGCGTAATCGCGTGGGATGGCCTTACGCACCTTGGAGCGCGTATAGCGGCTCGAAAGCGAGCGAGCGACCATAATGAGCTGGTCGAGCATTGTCTTGTACCAGGTGGGGGAATCCTCGTGCTGGCTGCGGACCAGCTTGATCTTCTCGCGCGGGTAGTAGATGAGCGTGCACAGCTCACCCTTTTCGTCAAAGGAGAGCGTTTCGCCAAAGATCTCGTCGACATGCTCGCGCACGACGCCCGAGCAGTTGTTGAGGATGTGCATAAAGGCTTCGTACTCGCCGTGCACGTCGCTCATAAAATGTTCGGTGCCCTTGGGTAGGTTGAGGATGGCCGAGAGGTTGATGATCTCGGTGAACGCGGATTGCTCGGTGGGGAACTGTCTCGACAGCAGGCGCAGATACTTAAAGTCTTGCGGATTGCGATCGAATGCGACCATGAAACACCTTCCGATGTGGTTGGTAAAACTGATAAACAGCGTCAAATGTTTATCAGTATGCGCCGCTTTTGTTTCGATTGGGGATAGGCGGCCGAATTGTTGGCCGAACGGTTTGATAAATCGATTTAGTTGAGGTAGATATGGCGGTTGGGTGGAGACGTAGGGTCTTTTTTACAGACGCATGCCGCTGGGGTCGATAGAGATGATGACGGTAAAGATGTTCACTACCTCTGGCTCTATTTGGTAAATAGTGAACATATGTACCGTATGTAGGCTCACTGTGCGATAATTTGCGCAGCAATGAGTAAGGAGCCTCATATGAGTGATTTTGTCCTGACCTGTGAATCTGCCGCCGACCGAACTCGGGAGTTCTTTGCGTCGCGCAATATCCCTGTCGTGTGTTTTCATTACGAGATCGACGATGTTGTCTATACGGACGATCTGTATCAGTCAATTACGCCGGACGAGTTTTTTGCCCAGATTGCCGCGGGTGCCATGCCCAAGACGTCTCAGGTGAGCGTGGGTGAGTATGAGGAGTTTTGGGAGCCGATTGTTGCCGAGGGTAAAGACGTGCTGCACCTGACGTTGTCGTCGGGTATTTCGGGCACGTATGGATCGGCCTGCGTTGCGGCACAGATGCTCGCGGATCGCTATCCTCAGGGCGGCAAGGTGCGCGTCATCGATTCGCTGGCGGCGTCTTCGGGCTTTGGCCTGTTGCTGGAATATGCCGCCGACGTGCGCGATAGCGGGGCTTCACTCGATGAGACGGCTGCCTGGATCGAGGAGCACAAGCTCAACCTGCACCACTGGTTCTTCTCGACCGATCTGTCGAGCTACCTGCGCGGCGGTCGCATTTCGGCTGCGAGCGCGATCATCGGCACGGCGCTTAAGATTTGCCCACTTATGACGGTCGATTGCGAAGGTAGGCTGTCGCCACGTGAAAAGATACGCACTAAGAAGCGCGCGATTTCCGAGATGGCTAAGACCATGTTGGCACACGTGCAGGACGGTGCGGATTATTCGGGTAAGTGCATCATGTCGCACTCGGCGTGCCGAGAGGATGCCGAGGCAGTTGCGGCGCTGATTGAGGAGCAGGTTCCGCAGCTCAAAGGCAAGATTGAGATCAACAATATCGGTGCTCTGATTGGTTCGCACACCGGACCTGGTACGGTGGCGCTCTTCTTTATGGGCGACAAGCGCGTGGATTAATTTGCCCCATCACGTCGCCGCATGATTGCTCAAACGAAAACGGCCCGCCTCACGTTTGTGGGGCGGGCCAAGTTGTTTTGCTAGCGTTTCTTTCCGCGGAAGAAAAAGCCGTGTAGTGACGGCTTGAGGCCGCGGTTGGCGCGACGTTCCTCAACGCGCTCGTGGATCGAGGCGACGCGCTCGATGACCTCGTCGGGAATTGGCACGTCGGGATTCATATTCTCGACCTGACTGACCTCGGCGGCGGCGACCTGATCAATAATGGGTACATTTTCGCGCGAAATAACGGGCGTGGCGTCTTCCTTCATCTTGCGATAACGCTGCATCATGTCGGTCTGTAGCTGTTGTGCCGAAGGCGGCGTCCAGATGATGGCGTTGGCGCCGGCGGCGATGGTCTCGCGAATGCTTTCGGGCGTCTTGCCGCCCGGCGCGATGAGCGGCAGGTTGGGATAGTGCTCGCGCAGCTCGCGCAGGACCTGCGGCGTGTTCTTACCGGCTGCGATGTTGAGGATCTTGGCGCCGGCGCGCACTTTGGCGTGAGCATCGTCGTCGCAACGAACGACCGTGGCGATGACGGGGATGTCGGCGATGTTAGTGATGTGCTCGACCATCTCGGCGGTGGCGGGGGAGTTGACCACGCAGCCCGCCGCGCCCTGCATCTCGGAGACGGCTGCCATCTGCACGGAGCGCTTGCCGGTGGTGGTGCCACCGCCCACGCCTACAAAGACCGGGCACTCGGCGACGGTCAGCAGCGCCTGCGTAATGGCGGGCTGCGGCGTGAAAGGGTAGACCGCAAAGACAGCATCGGCATTGGAGTTGCGGATAACCGCGACATCGGTGGTGTAAATGAGTGACTTGATGCGGCGGCCAAAGAGCGTAAAGCCGCTGGCCTCCTCGATCTCATCGGGCATGCGGAGGGCCGCCTTGCGCAGACGCCCGTCGATGGGCAGCGGCTCCATGGGCAAAAGGCCATTGGGAGTTACGGCTACCTGGGGCTCGGTAAATTCGTCCGCAAGCTCAACCTCGGAAAAATCGACCGAGGCGACGATGTCCTCGTGAACCTCGGCGGGAACATCGATGGGGGCTTGGTCGTTTGTCGCGGTGGGCGTGTCGAAGGAGCTGGTGCCGACGAAGGCGTCGACGCGCTCATTTAGATCGTTGAGGGTATCCATGGAGGCTCGATTCTATGTGATGACGGCCGGCGCTATGCAGCCGGAATAGCGAATGCTAAATCGTTTGACGAGTTGATTTTTCCCCGCCGCGCCATCCGTTAGACCGAAGGGCCGGCGAACGTGAAGGAGCTGTGGTGGCGGGTATCGAGGTGCTATCTTGAAAGTCCCGTTTAAAAGAGAGGTGACGCGGTATGGAATTGACAGCAATGTTTGGCTCGATTGGCCTGTGTGTGGCCGCAATCGTTGCCGCCGCGGTCATCTACTTTGTGGTCACGGCCATTAAGGGCAAAAGGGCCGAACGCAAAGAGCGCGCGATGCTTAAACGGCATCGCGACCAGCAGGGCAAACGCGCACGGAGATAGCTTGTTGAGTTTTGGATCCGTGCGCTAGCTGCGTTTTCGAATCAGGGCAATGTAGAAGCCCTCAAAGTCGCGGCTAGGCGGAATGGTCAGCGTGCCAGGCAGGCCGTTGGCGATGGCCGATACCTGACCCGCGGCAATGGCCTCGGTCAGGGCGTTGGACTCGATGCGCGGCTCCTCACCAGCTTCCTGGGCGCGGCGTGCTTCACTTTCGCTTGGCGTGCCGTCGAGGGGGATAAGCTCGCAGTCCATGTGCTTGTCGAGGGCTTCTTGCAGGGCGTCCTCGTTTTCCTGCGGCAAGATCGAACAAGTCGAATAGACGAGCGTGCCGCCCGGTTTGAGGGCTCCCATGGCGCGGTCCAGAAGTGCTCGCTGCGAGCGCGCGCACTTGCTCAGCAGCTGCTCGGTCAGGCCGCGCAGGCTTTTCTCGTTGCCGCTGATGACGGTGCCCGTGCCGGTGCATGGGGCGTCGAGCAGGATGCGGTCGAAGCGGAAGAACTCGTCGAGCTCGCGTGCATCGATGCGCATGACGGGCACGTTTTTGGCTCCCTGGCGATGGAGGTTGGACTCAAGCTTTTCGGCGCGGGGAATGCTCATCTCGCAGGCCGTGAGGTGTGCCTGTCCCTGGGTGAGGGCGGCGATCTGCGTCGTCTTGCCGCCAGGGGCTGCGCACATGTCCAGGATGTCCTCGCCTGCCTGGGCGCCCAGGACCAACGGCGGCATCATGGACGACAGGCTCTGCAGATAGATTTTGCCGTCGCGGTAGATGTCGAGGTCCCACAGATCGGATACCTGAGCCTCGGGCAGGATAAAGGCGTCTGGGTACCAGGCGACGGGGTTGTGGGCGATGCCGGCTGCGTCGAGCGCCGCAGCGATGTCCTCGGCTGTTGCCTTGAGCGTGTTGGCGCGCAGCGTGACCGGGCGTGCGGCTGCGGCGCCAAAGCCTTCGATCATGAGGTCGGCATCGGCGGGCGCATAGGCGCCGGCGACCGTGTCGACCATAAAGCGCGGCAGGTCGACGGCGCAGGGAAGGGCGGCAAGCTGGTCGGAAAGCTCGGTGGCAGCAAACTGCCTAAGCTTGAGCTCAGGCTTAACCTGCTTTTTCTGCTTACGACGACGCGGCTTAGACATCCGTCTTTCCTTCCTGTTCCACTCAAGTAGTCAATTTGGGACGGGGCTTTTTTAGCTACCCTGTCTGTTTTGGCAAGCGCTGCAGCCAAGGATGGGACGGGTAGCTAAAAAAGCCCCGTCCCAGATTGACTACTGCGCCTTGCCGGTTGTCTAGTACTGGCTCTCGTGCTTGCTGAAGAAGTCGAAGCGCGGGGGCAGCGGCTTCACGCGGTGCTCGCCGGGCTTCTCGCCCAGGCTCTCCACAAACTCGTCCGTGGAGGCAAAGATGTTATCCCAGCTAAAGAAGGCGACCGGGTCGACGTCGAAGTACTCGCAGATGAGCTCGCAGCCGGCCGGCACAATGCCGTGCATGAGGACGGTCGCCACGCGCAGCTCGGTAAAGGCGTCGATGAGGGCCTGCGTCATGGCGGCGTTGGCCTCGGCGCCCTCGAGCTTGTTGGCGGCCTTGGAGGCGTCGCTCCAGCGCTTGTTGGCGGCACGCAGGTAGTCGTCGCACACGGCGAGCGCGCGGTGTGTCTCGAACTTGTACATGGCCTGCTCAAAGGCAAGGGCGGCCTGCTCGGCAGCCTCGACCACGGCGGCAGAGGCCGCGCCGGCAGGAATGCAGCCGTTGCGATAGGGGCTCTCGTCGCCTTCCTTGACGGCAACGCCGTAGAAGCAGCTGCGGGCCAGGCGGTTGAACACGCCGGTCAGCAGCGCGCTCTCCTTAAGGGCCGGGTCGATAACGCGCTTGTCGTCGCAGGCGCGCACCTCGTTGCCGTCCTTGTCCTTGCCGGTCACGCGCGTGTCGTATGCCTTGGGGCTAAAGCTCACCGGCTTCTCGGACAGGCCGAGCGACAGCCAATGCGCGCGCATCTGCTCGCAGGTGTAGTGGTTGAGCAGATCGTCTGCCGGCGGGGGAGGCGTCTGCGAGGACGAGCTGGCCTTTTTGCCCATGTAGAGCAGGTGGTAGCAGGCACTGACGGTGCTCTGCGTGAGGTCCCAACCCAGGGCCTCCCACATGGCGGTCTGCGCGATGCAGTAGAAGTAGATGTTGTCCTGACCGATGAACTGGTAGATCTGAGCGTCGTCAGAGCACCACCAGTCGCGCCAGTCGAGCGAGCTGTGCTGGTAGGTGGGCACGGGGACCTGCGTGGAATCGGCGGCTGGCTCGCCCATGAGGGCGGCATCCTGGGCGGCAACGCCCTCGGTCACGCCGGCGGCTTTGGCATCGCGCGCGAGCACGGTACGCGTATAGCTGATGGGCGCCCACAGGCTCTCGGGCCAGCACCAGCAGGTGACGTCGGAGACGCCATCGACCTCGGGCACCGGAACGCCCCAGTCGATGTTGCCGGTGATGCGGAAGGGCACGAGCGCCTTGCCGCTGCGGAAGCGCACGCCACCGTTGGCGAGCACTGCGTGGGCATCGTCGCGCTCCTTCCAGCTGGGGAAGGTGACGGTAAAGCTGCTCTTGTTGCCCTCGGGCTCCAGCACGGTGTGCTCGGGAAGCTGATCCTCGACGGCATCGAAGGCCTCGCGGAACTTATTCTGAATGTAGAGCTGAGCCGGCAGCAGCCACTCTTCCATGGTTTTGGAGACCACGGAGCGAACCTGCGGGTTCTGGGCGAGCTTGGCGGTATAGGTCTTCATAAAGTCGAGGTAGGCCGGCAGGTCAAAGTAGAGGTTGTCGACCGGGCGCAGCTCGGGCACCTCGCCGGTGAGCTGGCTCTTGGGCGCGATGAGTTCCTCGGGCTCAAACTGGTGGCCCAGGTCGCACTCGTCGGCATAGGCCTTCTCGGACTTGCAGCCCTGAATGGGGCAGCGGCCGATCACCTGGCGGCCGTTGAGGAACGTGCCGGCCTTGGCGTCGTAGAACTGCAGCGTGGAGCGCTTGGAGATGGTGCCCTGCTCGTGCAGGCGCTCGATAATCTCGGCGGTAACCTCGTTGTGAATCTGCGCGGCAGGCTCAAGACCCGAGCCGCCGTAGATATCGCAGCTGATGTTGTAGTTGTTGAGGGTCGCGGCCTGGCGGGAGTGATTGGACTCGACGTACTCGGCGATGGACTTGTCGTAGCCTTCGTTCTCCTTGAGCTTGCGGTAGCTCTCCATGATGGGCGAGCCGTAGCAGTCGGTGCCCGAGGTGAAGATGACGTTCTCGCTGCCCAGGCGGTCGCGCAGGAAGCGGGCGAAGAAGTCGGCCGGGACAAAGACGCCGCCGACGTGGCCAAAGTGCAGGCCCTTGTTGCCGTAGGGCTCGCCAGCGGTAACGATGGCGCGGCGCGGCCAGCTGGGACGGTCGTTCATGGAGTATTTAGATGCCATGGGACTCCTTCGCATAGGTGAAAGCGCGGCCGGCGCAAGGCCTGGCGGCGCGGTGGTCAATTCGTGCATATCGTTCGACATTATCGCACATGCGGGTAGGTGCGTGGCAGGGGCGCTATCCTAAGATGCTATGAATGAGATTTCCAACATACATGCGTTTGAGGACGAGGATTTTCTGCACGCCTGCTTCGTGTGGGGGATGGCCGTGCTTGGCGTATTTGCCGTGTGCTTGGTGCCGGTGTTTATGCTGCTGGGCGGGCCTGCGGACTTGGATGCGGCTGAAGCGGGCGGCTGGACGGGAGTCGTGGGCTGGATAGTCGGCTTAGCTGCGGTTTCGGCGGCGGCATTTGCCGTGCACGAGCTGTTACACGCCGCGTTTTTTAAGCTGTTGGCGCCTGCGGGCGCGCATGTGACCTTTGGGGCGAATCGCGAGACGGCGATGATCTACGCCTGTGCCGAGGGCGTTGTGTATTCGCGCCGGCGCTACATTGCCATTTGCCTGGCGCCCACGGTGATCCTGACGGCGGCGTTTGCCTTGGGGTTAGCATTTTCGGGCTATCCGCTGCTGTGCTACCTGGCGGCTGGCCTGCATTTGTCGGGCTGTGTGGGCGACTGGTATTACGTGTGGACCATTTTGCGCGACCGCCGCATTGCCGCCTGCGAGGACACGTCCTTTGGCGTACGCTTTTTCGCAAAGTAGTCTTTTTGGGACGGGGCTATTTTGGCTACTTTCCTGTTGATGCAGGTATTTGGAACTGCTTTACATCAAAAGTAGTCAAAATTGCCCCGTCCCAAAAAGACTACCCTGGGCAAAGATTGGGAGGAGATGTCCATGAAGCCGTTGTTGCTGCATGCTTGCTGCGCGCCGTGCTCGCTTGAGCCGGTTCGCCTGCTGCGCGAGGAGGGGTTTGAGCCCACGATCTGCTGGACTAACCCCAATATTCAGCCGCACGATGAATGGCGGCGGCGTCTGGACGAGCTGCGCCGGTGGTGTGCCGACGGCGACATCGAGCTTATCGAGGCCGGGGAGGACCGTGAGCGCTGGGAGGCCGGCGTGGCCCCGCTGGGCGCCGATCGGCCCCGTCGCTGTCGCACGTGCTATGCCCTGCGCCTGGCCGAGGCATGCCGTGTGGCTCAGGAGCGCGGGTTTGAATATGTAGGCACGACGCTCGCTGTCTCGCCCTATCAGCTGTTCGAAACGTGCAATGATGTGCTCGAGCGCCTGGCTGCCGCCCGCGGGCTCACGCCGGTGATTCGCGATTTTCGCCCGTATTATCCCGAGGCCACGCGTCGTTCGCGCGAGCTGGGCATGTATCGGCAGAACTACTGTGGCTGCCGCTTTTCGGCCGTCGAGGCGGCCATGGACCGCGCCCGCATCCGTGACGAGCGCAAAGCTTCCAAATAGTAGTTCTTTTGAGCTGGCAGCCTGCTAGGATGTAGAGCGGACTTTAGCTATATAAGGAGAATCCGACGTGTCTATGCGTACTGATGATTTTGACTATAACCTGCCCGAAGAGCTCATCGCCCAGGCTCCTGCCGAGCCGCGTGACTCCTGCCGCCTGCTGGTGGTGAATCGCAAGGGATCTGAGGCGGGAACGCCGCTGGAGCACGGCGGTACCGTTGAGCACCGTATCTTCCGTGACATCATCGACTATATCGAGCCGGGCGACGTACTCGTCATCAATCAGACGCGCGTGATGCCGGCCCGTCTGATCGGTCGCAAGGCGGGCTCGGGCGGCGTGGTGGAGACGCTGCTGCTTAAGCGCCGCGAGGACGTGGATCCACTGGGTCACGTGTGGGAGTGCCTGGTTAAGCCTGGCAAGCGTCTGAAGCCCGGCGCTCAGATTGAGTATCGTGCCGGTGGCGCCCATGCGCCCGAGGGGGCTCCCGTGGTGCTGACGGCCGAGGTCGTCGACTTTGTTACCGATAGCCGCGGCGGACGCCTGGTGCGATTTGAGCCGGCCGGTTGCAATGCCGCCGGCGACCCGCGCACGCTCGACGAGGCCATCCATGCTGCCGGCCACGTGCCGCTGCCGCCCTACATTACCGATTACGAGGGCGATCCCGAGAAGTACCAGACCGTCTATGCCATGAAGGAGGAGCACTCGGCTGCCGCCCCCACGGCGGGCCTGCACTTTACCCCCGAGCTCATGGCTGCTATCGAGGCCAAGGGTGCGAAGTTCGCCGCTGTCGAGCTCGAGGTGGGCATCGATACCTTCCGTCTGGTGGAGGAGGACGACCCCACGCAGCACGTCATGCACACCGAGCGCTACCACGTGTCGCAGGAGGTTGTCGACGCCGTGCACAAGGCCAAGGCCGAGGGTCATCGTGTGATTGCCGTCGGCACCACCGCAGTGCGTTCGCTCGAAAGCGCCTTTGATGCGGATGCCCCGGTGTTCGATCCGGCTGTGACGGCGCGCTATTTTGAAGGCCGCGAGGACGGCGCCGACACGCTCGGCCGCGGTGACATCGTGGTGCGCGAGAATGCGACGACACAGCTCTACCTCATGCCCGGCTCGACCTATCACGTGGTCGACGCGCTGATCACGAACTTTCACGTGCCGCGCTCTACGCTCATGATGCTCGTGAGCGCGCTTGCCTCCCGCGACCAGATCATGGATGCCTACGCCGCCGCCATCGAGGAGCGTTACCGCTTCTTCAGCTTTGGCGACGCGATGCTCATTTGTTAGTTACGCGGTTCTACGAACCGCGTAACCACCTGACGCTGCCAAAGTATCGGCCTTGCCTTGGCTGTCAATGTGGCACTCATTGGGGACGTACTTAAATGAGTACCTGCGGAATGAGAGTGGATAATCTCCCGTTTTTGGCCCTTCTGCGGGCTCAAAGTGGGAGATTATCCACTCTCATCATTGATTAGTCGTTGGGGACGTTCTTGTTTGACTGGTCGTTTAAGAACGTCCCCAAAGACTACTTGGTGCCCTGCCTACTTGCTTGCGAACAGCCAGACTAGGATGATCACCAGGATTGCGGCGACGATGCAGACGATGGCGCCGGTGAATTTGATGCGGGAGTCGCGGGTACGTTCGCGCACCGCGTCCTCGGCGGCCTCGAGATGGGCGACTTCTCGCTCGGTCTCGGCGTGCTCGGCTTTGTCTCGGGCCAAGGATCCTGCAAGCGACTCAGTGATCTCTGGGTGGTCGTGCACCTCGGTCGCCTGTTCGATGATCGACTGCGCATGTGCGGCATCTGCTTGGGCATTGGCGATGGTCTGCTCCTGGTCACGGCGTGCCTTGTCCTCGGCAGTGATCTTCTCGCGCAGCTCGCGCTGACGAGTCGCGGCGGCCGTTTTCGCCGTCTGCAGCTCGTCGCGCGCGGCATCGGCTTCGGTCGTCACGGCTTGGTGCGCGCGCTTTGCGTCGGCGATAGGGGCTTGAGCCTGCTCGACGGCCTGCTCGGCTGCGGCAAGCGAGTGCTCAAGGTCGGCGGTGATACGCGGGACATCTTCTTCGGCTTTACGCAGGGCATCTGCCGTGTCGGAGATCTGCATCGAGAGCTCGCTGGTGCGCACCGTATAGTTGGCGGGATTTGCCGAGGGATTGCGTTGCAGCTCGGCATACTCATGACGCAGCGTCTCGAGCTGGGCGCGCGTGGCGTCGACGGTTTGTTGTGCGGCCGCAATGCCGGCGTCTCGCTCGGTCTTCATCTTGTCGCGGATGCGCTTGGAATCCTCAAGACGTCGAACGAGGCGGTTGCCGGTCTCGCGCGAGCTCGCCTCGCGGGCCTCCACGGCGTCGAGCGCGGCCTTCAAGCGGAGTTCAGTCGCGTCATCCTCTGTCTTCATTTGTTCGAGCTGGCCCTTGAGCTCTGTCGCCTTGGCGGCGTGGGCATCACGGTCAATCTCAGCGGCCGCTGCAGTCTTTTGGGCCGTGGCAATCGCCTGGCGCTGGTCGGCGACGATCTGGTCGTAGCGGCCTGCGATATCCTGGCGCGTCTCGAGTTCCTCGGCCTGATCGGCAATGCGCTGCTCAAGTTCGGCCAAGTGGGCGCGGGCGTCGGAAAGTGCCTTTTTCGCGGCGTTCATCTCACGCATGGCCGAGGCGCCCTGGGCGATAAAGGTGCCCACGGCGTTCGCAGTGTTCGAGACAGCGGTCCCCAGATCGCGGCTCGCGGCAGGGGAATGCGGGGCGGTCGGGCGAGCGGTGTCGGCATCATCCGCATCGGCAGCCTGCGGCGCGGCGATATTGCCGGTACCGCCCTCGACCACAGAAAAGCCTGCTGCGTGCGGATCGACCGCGTCGGCGCCAATCGTGGGGTGCTCGAGCTGCAGAAACGAGGGCATGGTGCTGCCCTGGTCGGCGACCGGAGTCTCGCCGGGCACGAAGGTCGAGGCCGCCTCGGCGGCCTCCTCTTCCTCGGCGTCCACGTCGGCACCGGCGACGGCGTCTTTCATCGCTTTGACAGCATCCATCATGGAGTCCATGACGGCATCGAGCTCTTCTTCCGAAGACACCTCGATGGGGCCCGCCGCCTGTGGTGCGGGTCCCGTGTCGGGTTCGGCATGGCTCAGCTCCGGCTGCTCGCTTTCGTCATGCTCGACAGTATCGTCTGTGTCTGTTGCCTTGTCTGCACCGGCGTGCGCATCGGTGGAGGCGTCGACGCAGGTAGGAGTATCGCAGTCGTCGACGGCGTCTGCTGAATCATCAATATGCTGTTGAGTCTGGGGGTCCAGCTCGTCTGTCATAGGCATGTGCTCCTCATCGTTGTTTGTCACCCTATGATAAAGTTTCGCGCCGACATCCCACGCGCCGCAGCAAAGTTTCAAAACGTGTTCGATGGCTCGATCTGATAACAATAACTCGGCCGCTTTATCCAGTTTTTACTTGACAATCCCTTCGCCGAACGACGTGGTGCCGTTCGCCTACCGCGGTCTTTTATTTTCGCTTGAACACGCTAAAGTTACATTCCAGCTTTTGGCGCGTGAATTTGGATGCGCGCAGTCGGCGGGCGTGTCCGCCGCGATTTGAAAGGACTTTATATGGGACTTTTCACTGGTAAGACCGTAATCGTCACCGGCGGCGGCAAGGCCACGCTTAAGGACGGCTCCGCTGGCTCCATCGGCTACGGCATCGATATCGCATTTGCCAAGGAGGGCGCAAACCTCGTCATTACCGGCCGCAACGTTGCCAAGCTCGAGGCCGCCAAGGAGTCCCTCGAGGCGGAGTACGGCGTCAAGGTGCTGCCTGTTCAGGCCGATGTCTCGGCTGGTCAGGACAACGAGGCCGTCGTGCAGAACGTTATCGACAAGGCGATTGAGGAGTTCGGTCGCATCGACGCCGTCGTCAACAACGCTCAGGCCAGCGCTTCGGGTGTGACCATCGCCGACCACACTATGGACCAGTTCAACCTGGCCATTTACTCTGGCCTGTATGCCACCTACCTGTACATGCAGAAGGCCTATCCGCACCTGAAGGAGACCAAGGGCTCCGTGGTCAACTTTGCCTCGGGCGCCGGCCTGTTTGGCAACTATGGCCAGTGCAGCTATGCTGCCGCCAAGGAGGGCATCCGCGGCCTGACCCGCGTCGCCGCCAACGAGTGGGGTCCCGACGGCATCAACGTCAACATCGTGTGTCCGCTTGCTTGGACTGCTGCGCTCGAGAACTTCCAGGATGCCTATCCCGAGGCGTTCAAGGCCAACGTCCACATGCCACCGGCGGGCCACTACGGCGACGTCGAGAAGGAGATCGGCCGCGTGGTCGTTCAGCTCTGCGGCCCCGACTTTAAGTACATGAACGGCGAGACTGTCACCCTCGAGGGTGGCATGGGCCAGCGGCCGTAGGGTTACGCGGTTTTACCAAACTGCGTAACAGCTCGACGCTGCGCGGGCCGCATTTGGACAATCTGACGTTCAACTTCAAGGGCGCGACCAGAAGGTCAGCGCCCTTTCGTTTCACGTCACCTTGCCTCAAATGCGGCCCGCTCGCTGACTTATGCTCAACCTGCGGCGCCATTTTGCTTGAAGGCACCTTGCTCACTTTGGCGGGTTTTCGCTGGATGCAGTCGTTGGGGACGTTCTTAAATGACTAGTCGAAAGGGACACTCTTGCCGGCACTTGGGGACAGTCCCTGAGTGCCGGCAGATTGGGGCACTCCTTTGTCAGGTTGCCCTGAAGACTGTCCCCAACAGCTAGTCGTTTAAGAACGTCCCCAACGACTAGTCGTTTAATGCATCAGCTTCTGTCGAGTCGGTGCTTCTTGCGGGTTGCCCGTATAATGGTTTGCGTATGAACCGCAACCAAGGAGTTCCAGTTTATGGACCAGAGCCTTTTTAAATTCGACCTGATCGCCGAGGACCCGACCACGCACGCGCGTGCCGGCGTGCTGCACACCCCGCACGGCGACATCGAGACGCCGATCTTTATGCCCGTAGGCACCAAGGCAAACGTCAAGGGTATCCCTACCGAGACCGTCAAGCAGCTCGGCGCCCAGATCGTGCTCGCCAACACCTATCACCTGTCCATGCGTCCCGGCGAGGACACCATCGCCGAGCTGGGCGGGCTGCACAAGTTTATGAACTGGCACGGCCCCATCCTCACCGACTCGGGCGGTTTCCAGGTCTTTAGTCACAACGACGCCGTCAAGCTCACCGACGAGGGCGTGCGCTTTATCGTCAACGATTACGACGGCCGCCACGTGTTCTGGACGCCCGAGGACAACATGGAAATCGCCATGAAGCTTGGCTCCGACATCTGCATGCAGCTCGACCAGTGCCCGGGCTATCCCGCCACGCGCGCCTACGTTGAGCGCGCCGTTGAGCTGTCGAGCATGTGGGCCGAGCGCTGCTATAAGGCTCACACCCGCGATGACCAGGCGCTCTTTGGCATCGTTCAGGGCGGTATGCACCTGGACCTGCGCCTTCGCTCGCTGCGCCATCTGGAGGAGTGCGGCGATTTTCCGGGTTATGGCATCGGCGGCTACTCGGTGGGCGAGGACCACGAGACCATGTTCGAGACGCTGGCGCCGCTGGCTTCCGAGTACATGCCTAAGCACAAGCCGCGCTACCTGATGGGCGTCGGCAACCCCACCACCCTCGTGCGCGGCGTGGGCGTGGGCATCGACATGTTCGACTGTGTGCTGCCGACGCGTACCGGTCGTATGGGCACGGCGTTTTCGAGCGAGGGTCGCCTCAACTTCCGCAATGCCCGCTTTGCGCACGACGACGGCCCCATCGACCCCACCTGCACCTGCCCGGTATGCACGGGCGGCTACAGCCGTGCGCTCATCCGCCACATGGTCACGCAAAAGGAGATGCTCGGCGGCATTTTGCTCTCGATGCACAACATCTACTACCTGCTCAACCTTATGCAGCAGGCCCGCCAGGCCATTATCGAGGGCCGTTACGGTGCGTTTGTGAGCGACTGGATGAACAGCCCTGCGGCGGTGGATTACTAAGAGCTCCGGGCTCGCTTACGAGCTGTTCGCGGCCGGCGCCGGGCATTGCATTCGCTGGCATCGGCTGCGCGACCACTGACCGATAGCTTGCAAGCGCTTGATGCAACGTGGGTACCATACCGAATAGTTGATGTTCGGGCGGGTGTTTGGCGCATGGCGTCGACCCCGCCCGTTTTCTTTTTCTCGATAGGAGTACCCATGATTAAAAATGAGAACGTCGAGGGCGAGCCTGCCTACGACGAGACGTACCGCCGCGGTCCCGTGGTCATGCGCGGCCCCATGATTCCTAAGGACAACACCTACGCCAACCTGCTGGCACCCGAGGAGTCGACCGACTGGCTGCATGCCGATCCGTGGCGTGTACTGCGCATTCAGGCCGAGTTTGTCGACGGCTTTGGCGCGCTTGCCGAGCTCGGACCTGCGGTGACCATCTTCGGTAGCGCCCGCACGCCCAAGACCGATCCGCTCTACAAAGCGGCACGTACCGTCGGGCGCAAGATCGCGCAACGTGGCGTGGCGGTCATCACAGGTGGCGGCCCCGGCATCATGGAGGCAGCCAATAGGGGAGCGGCGAGCGCCAACGGCAAATCGGTCGGCTTGGGGATCGAGCTCCCGCACGAGCACGGGCTCAACAAATACGTGAACTTGGGCATGGACTTCCGTTACTTCTTTGTGCGCAAGACCATGTTCGTCAAATACAGCTCGGGCGCCATCGTGTTCCCCGGCGGTTTTGGTACGCTCGACGAGATGTTCGAGGTCCTTACGCTGGTGCAGACGCACAAGGTCAAGCGCATGCCGCTCGTGCTGGTGGGCAGCGAGTACTGGCAGGGCCTGTTCGACTGGCTCAACGGCCCGGTGATGGACGCCGGTATGATCAGTCCGCTCGATCCGGATCTAGTACACATTACCGACGACCTCAACGAAGCCGTCGACATTGCGCTCAGCGGGTTGATGTAGAGCAATCGTGCCCACCGCGACATGAATATGCATGGCAATCTGATGCTTTCTAACGTCAGGTTGCCATTTATATTGGGTATACTGATGCAAAAGACGAGGGCGAGGAGGTCGCGTATGTCTACTGCAACGGTTAAGCCTACGACGGTTCGGATCGAAGAGGGGCTCAAGGAGCAGGCGACCGAGTTCTTGGATTCGGTCGGCCTCAGCCTCAATTCCTATCTCAATCTTGCCGTTCGGCAGCTTGTAAATCAGCGAAAGATTCCTTTTGAGATTGTAGGAAGGGCGGAGGTGCCCAACGAGGCGACGAGGCGTGCCATGGTGATTGCCGAGGCTCATGAATTGGGGATTCTGCCAGACGACAGCCCGTCATTCAATAACGCTGATGAGCTTATATCATTCCTCGATGAGGGCTAGCGATGTTTGAGATTGAAATCGAGGCTCAGTTTAAGGCGGATTACAAACGGACGATGCGCATCCATCCGCAGCTAAAAACCGAGTTTAAGGCGGCAGTTGCAGAGCTTGCGGCTCACGGCTCGCTTCCCGCGGAATATGGTGCCCACGAGCTTTCAAACCCGGGCGGCAACTACAACGGTCACATCGATTTCCATCTATCCGATGGCTTGGTCGACGTGGTCGTTCTCTATTTGCCGCATAAGACTAATCCTGTGATCCGGTTGGTCAGAATGGGCTCGCATGACGAACTGTTTCAGGGTTCGCACGGCTGATTGCTCGCTTATGATTCGCGAGGGAATAGTAATTGATTCACGAGCGATTGAGCAAGGCAGCTCCTATTCCACCGCAACAGCTGGGGACGTCCCGTTCGTGGCTGCGACCTCCGGTTCTCCTCTTCGCTGGATTTCGCTTAAAAGCTCGGCTGCAACTTCGCTGCTTTTGAAACGGATGCTGCAGTCTTCTTTCTTAGGAAAAGCCAGTAATGGAATAGCTCCGTACCAGACGGTTTCCTCGTCAATTACTGACGCGCACAGGCGCCCTTCGGCTTTGATGGAATAGTCGACGTTCATCTCGGCAAAAATCGCTTTTACGTCATCGCGCGGAGTCGAGGCAATTGAAATCTCAAGGGCAATCCCACGGACAATAGCGCTCGTGAGCGCGGCGGCGAGCTTCGCGAGGCATGCGGCGGATGCGTAGGGCGCGGCAATAAAAATGCTTTTCGTTGCGCTTGCGATGTCGTCCGCTAAAGCCTCCACGGCTGTTGCCGACCTAACGAGGATGTTTCGATCGGCCTGTTTGTTGTCATTTGCTGCAAAGACTTCATACCCCAGCTTGGCATAGGTCTTGAGTCTCTTCTGGTACATACGCGCGAGCATGGGTATCGACAAATCAACATAGTCGAATATCTCAACCCGCTGCTTGCCCTCGTGACTTCTATGTAGTCTGCCTGCCTGCTGCGTTATGCTGCCGTCCCAAGATATCGGTGTGGCAATGAGCAGAGTGTCAAGGTAAGACAGGTCGAAGCCCTCGCCCAGAAGGCCTTCGGTTGCGATGATAATTCGATGCTCATGCTCGAAGCCGGGAAGGCTGTTCAGTATTGCCTTTCTTTCTTTGGCGTCGATTTCTCCGGTTAAGAGTATGGGTTCGTGTCCGCGGCTTTGAAGCAGCCTATATAGCTCTTCGGCATGTTTTTTCCTTTTGGATAGCACAAGCGAATGTCGACCGTTTGACGCGGTATCGAGGGCATCGTCGACAATTGCTTCGTTTCTCGCTGTGTGCGCACACAGGAGATCGAGAACCTGATTAAAGGACGCCCCTGGTTTGTAGGCGGGTAGTCGAACTCCGGTAAAACGCGGCCTAACAACGCGCTGAATTCCCTGTTGGATTGCTTGCGTTTTTGGATCAATGACATGGCGAAGCGGGCCGCAGAGCATTGAGAGTGCTCGCGTGAGTCCGTCCGAGCGTTCGGGCGTCGCAGAAAGGCCGTATACATATTTGGCTGGAGCGGACTTGAGGACAAGCTCAAGCTGTGGTGCGGCTGCATGGTGACATTCATCACAGATGACGAGGCCGTAATCACGAACGAACTCCTTGGCTATTGGTTCTCCGGTCTGGGGGTCCTTGCTGGACAGAGACTGGAATGAAGCAATGTCGATGAGATGGCTTATGGCGGTTTTACCTCCTCCGATTTGGCCAATGAGCGGCGGCTGCCTTTTACTGATTCGTCCTTTTGGGGTTCGGACTGGCTTTCTGTTATCAGTAATGTCGATAAACCGTTCGAGCTGGGATTTCCATTGGGCAATGAGCGCAGTCTTGGGAACGATGACGAGCGTTGGAAGACCGATGGTAGCAATAAGATAGGCTCCGATGACGGTTTTGCCGAAACCCGTCGGTGCAGACATGATTCCGTCTTCATAGTCGAGTATCTGTTCGGCGGCAATTTGCTGTTCAGGGCGAAGAGTCCCTTTAAATGCCATCACAATTGGATTGCCAGACTTGCGCTTGTCAGAATAGTGGGCAGCAACGCCGGCTTCTTGAAACAGCCACTCAAGCTGAGCCTTGCAGCCTCTGGGAATCGCGACGCAGCTGTCTCTAAGTTCGCTGAGGTCTATGTACCGCGGTTTGCCGAATACCGATTGATGCATAGATTGCGCGCGGAAGAATTCTGGGTTGGCAAATGTTGCAAGCCTGCGAACTTCCATTTGAGCTGCGGGACTCAGAGATTTTTCGGGGATATAGAGCATATCGGCCTGCGTGACGGACAGCGATGACGGGAAGTCCTGCGGCGTGAGCGGAAGCCGCTTTCGCGGCCTCTGAGAATGTGGCGCGGCGGTGTTTCCCACCACTGCAGCAGATATTCCATGCGGTTTATTGTCGATGCTCTCAATCAGATTTTGCACTGTTGCATGTGGAATCAGCTGAATTTGCGAAAGGTAAAGCCATTGATCGGGAAAGGGCTCAAATTGCTCGTCAACAAATACGCTGTTCCCTTTTCGCTGCGCTTTTCCTTGAAAAGGCAGTGCTATGAGATTTCCAAAGCCGCCCTCAGGAATGGTGGACTGCGCGGGCAGCATCCGGTCAAAAGCTTCAAAGGTGATTGTCTTGTTGAGCGCCGCTGCTTCGGTGATAAGGCTGCTTCCAAATTCTCGTGCGATCTTTGCGCTGGTGAGCTCTAGGAAGAAAAACCAGACATGTGTGCCGTTACCTGATCTCGATCGCTCGACCGCAGCATCGATTCCATGGTTTTTTGCGACACGCCGAATGGCGTTTGTCGCTTCTTTCCAATCGGCTCCGTCAAAGTCGATGACCAGGACTTTTGTGTTGCTGTCATTATCGAGAACATATTGACCTATGACGTCTCGGAGTCTGTCGTCACTGCCCTTGAAATGGGAGATGATCGCGGTATCGCTCAACTCGGGGAAGACGCGGTTGCCACATTCAGCGCATTTGGTTTTCTGACGATTTGCTTTGGGACAAATGCCTGACTTCCACTCGTTTGCGCAAGCGGGCGTATAGCCGATTCCCCCGTCTTTTCTGCGGTACCCATGGGCGTAAACATCTTTGCGGCCAGTAAAGAGATTGCGAAAGAGCTCGAGTTTGTCGCGCGCTGGACTCGCACTGGTGACGATACCCTCGACCTGCGTCCGTCTATCGAAAGATGTGCCAGCTTTCTCCCATTCTTCGAGCCTTGCGTAACGGATGTCTGGGCCATTGCTGCAGATGACGATTTGGCCGTACGGCTCAGATACATGAACGACTGCTTCCTTGAATTGGAATACCGTGTCCCCGATGAGGGCGTATTGATGCGTGACGGTGCTCATGTAAATGCCGTTCTTGTTGGGGTTCATTAAAATGAGAGTACGTTATTTTGGTTTTTTGGGCATCCGATTCTGATTTTGATTCGGTGATAGTGGAGTGCGGCTCCGTGAGTGGTGTTTGGCTGGTGCTAAAATATGTGGCAGCTGTTATTGAGTGGGTTTTAGCGGCTGCGGGGCGAGCTGGAGATCCTGGGAACTGCCTTCGAATAGGACCGGTGGGCAAAAAATGGCAAATATGAGTACTGTTGTTGCGACAGTATCATATCATCTGTAAAGTATTTAAGACCAATCGAGTGAAATCGAATATAACCAACCCTCTAAACATGACGATTTGGGGCATTATGGCGCTCGAAATTGGCGGTGAGATGCAAATTCAGCCAGATTTCGGTGCTACTAAATTTGTAGCAGTACTCATATTTGCCATTTTTTGACCAAGGGGTATCGCAAGGGGGTTGGATAAAGCATCGATCGCCTGCAATGGCTCAATTGGGCAGTTGTGCGGCAATTGAGTTGCGGCGTAATGGGAAGCTATTCGCAGCCTTTCGACTAAAACGGTCCCTTTACCGCCGCCATTCCTAAAGAGATGCCGGCGCGCCTTAAGTTGGGGCGTGCCGGCGTGATGGCTTTGCTGTGGCTGGGTGTACCTCGGCTGTTCGACTGTCCCAGCTTGTCCTGTCTAGCTAGGCAGACCTTTCTTAGCGTTTAACGTTTGCCCAGATAAAACCTGCCAAAATAAACCTGTCCCTAATTGGCAGGTTGGTAGCGGGGGCAGTAGCTGATGGCGATGGCATCGACGCCTACGTGGGTGGCGATGGTGCAGCCGATGGGACCGGTGCCCGCATCGACGCAGTCCTGGCCCGCGAGCGCCTGGTTGACGAGCTCTTGCTCTTCGACGGCGCCGGTTGTGAGCACGCGTACGCTCGCGCCCGGATGCTCGGCCAAAAAGTCGAGGCAATCGGCCATGGTGTTGGCAACGATGCGCTTGGCGCCGCGGCCCTTTTTGATGACTTTGATCTCGCCCGATTTCCACTCCGGCGAAACGGCCAGGCGAATGTTGAGCATCTGCGCGAGGTGGCCGGCGAGCTTGGGCGCGCGGCCGTTCTTAACAAGGTTCTCGAGCGTGCGGGGAATCAGTAACAGGTGGGCGTCAGGCAGCGTCGCGCGAATCTGCGCCTCGGTCTCGTCCAGGCTGCGGCCGTCATCGCGCATGGCGAGCGCGTATTCCACCAGCAAGCCCTCAGCGCCCGAGCCGGTGCGCGAGTCGACGCAGCGCACGTCGAGCTTATGGGCGTCAGCTACCAGACATGCGTTGGCATGGCAGGCGGACCACTCGCTGCATAGCGAGATAAAGATGGCGCTGCCATGGCCGTCGGCGAGCACGCGATCAAAGAGCGCCTTGAGCTCGCCGGCGCTCGGCTGCGACGTGTGCGGCAACTGCTCGGAGTCGGCCATGCGGGCGATGTACTCCTCGGCGGTAATCTGCATCTGGTCGAGCAGATCCTCGCCTTCGATAACCACATGCAGTGGAATCACGTAAATGCCGAGTTCTTGGGCGCGGGCGGGGGAGATGTCCGACGTGGAGTCGGTTATGATGGCAAAAGACATAATTGCACCTTTCGTCGGGGCGCTTGTGCGCCGCCTTCTGAGAGCAAAGTGCGACAAGTATAGTGGAGTTGTTCCGCATTGCTAGGTTCAATTGTTGAATAGTCAACAGTTTTTAATGTTGGTGTGGAAATCATCAACTGGGGAAGAGGGATGCCGATGGGGGCACTGGAGATATGCAGGCGGCCGGTCGTGCTGTTTGATTTCGATGGTACGGTGGCCGATACGGGCCGGGCGGTGATGACCTCGACGCGCAAGGCGCTGACTGCGCGCGGGTTTTCGGAGGCGCAGATGGGTGACCTGCGCCGTATGATCGGGCCGCCCCTGTGGAAGAGCTTCCACGACTTTTACGGCTTTACGCGTGAGGAGTCGCTCGTGGTGGCCGACGAGTACCGTGCCTTTTTTGACGAGCTGGGTCCGGAGGAGTATCCCGTGTTCGATGGGATCCCCGCGCTGCTCGATGGTCTTGCCGCTCAGGGACATCGCTTGGCCGTGGCGACCTCTCGTATGGAGGCGAAGTGCATCGACATGGTGCATGAGCTGGGGCTTTGCCAGTTCGAAGCCGTGGTCGGCATGAATCCGCCGCAGGGGCGCGAGACCAAGGCGGATTCGGTCCGCGATGCGCTGGCGGCCCTGGGCGCGACCGCGGACGATGCCGTGATGGTTGGCGACCACTTTAACGACGTGGAGGGCGCGCACGCAATGGGCGTGCCGTGCGTCGGCATCTATTCGGGCGCGGCGGAGCCGGGCGAGCACGAGGCGGCGGGTGCAGACGCGGTGGTGCACTCGGTGGCCGAGCTTGCTAAACTTTTCGCTATCTAGGGACTTAATGTGAGGGGCGGGCGTGCTCGCCGCTCATTGGTAAGGAGGTCGTCCATGAATCAGGTGGAGCAGAGTGTTGCCGAGTACGTCGACGAGGTCTGGGAGGACGTCGTCGCCGATATCGAGCGGCTGGTGAGCTACCCGTCTGTTGCCGTTGCTGCCGATGCGGAGCCCGGTGCGCCGTTTGGCAGCCCGGTCCGTGACGCGCTCGATTGCGCGCTCGGCATCGCACAGAACCTCGGCTACCAGACGAGCGACGACGAGGGCTATGTGGGCATTGCCGATATCCCTGGTCGCGGCGACAAGCAGCTCGCGACCATCTGCCACGTGGACGTGGTGCCCGCCGGCCCGGGCTGGAACACCGACCCGTTTGCGATGGAGCGTCGCGAGGGCTGGCTGCTCGGCCGCGGCGTGATCGACGACAAGGGTCCGGCGGTACTGTCGCTCTACGCCGGCGCCTATCTGCTCAAGCACGGCATTACCCCGCGCTATACCTTCCGCGCCCTGCTGGGCTGCGATGAGGAAGTGGGCATGTCCGACGTTCACCATTATCTGGAGAACCACGCAGACCCCGACTTTTTGTTTACGCCCGATGCCGAGTTCCCGGTCTGCAATGCCGAGAAGGGCCAGTTTGGGGTGACGTTCGTGAGCTCCAAGATTGACGGCGGGCGCATTGTGTTCTGGGGCGGTGCCGAGGCGAGCAACGCTATTCCGTCGCAGTCTATCTGCGAGCTTGCGATTGCCGCCGATGAGCTGCCGGCGCCCGTTGAGAACGCCGACCGCCTAGAGATCACGGCGCTCGAGAACGGCCATGCCCAGATTTTCGCGCACGGTATCGGTGGCCATGCTTCGATGCCCGAGGGGACGATCAACGCCGTTGGTCTGATCGTGACGTACCTGCGCGAGGTCGAGGACGCGTTTGCCGCACGCGACGAGCGCTTGCTGACGCCTGCCGAGCATGAGTTTGTCAAGTTTCTGGCCTTTGTACATGCGGATGCCTATGGCCGCGGCCTGGGTATCGACGCGACGAGCCCCGCGTTTGGCCCGCTCACGTGCAACCCCGGCGTCATCCGCGTGGCGGATGGCCACATTGAGCAGGTCATCGACGTGCGCTTCCCCGATAGCACGAGCGCCGATACCATCCGTGGGCAGCTCGAGCCGCTCGTGGGCCGCTTTGGCGTGACGTATCGCGTCGGCCGCGCCAAGGTACCGTTCTCGGTCTCTGCCGATGATCCGGCCGTGAAGGCGCTTATCGATACCTATAACGAGTTCACCGGCAAGCATGCCGAACCCTTTGCCATGGGCGGTGGCACGTACGCACGCAACTTTGCCCGCGCCGTGTCGTTTGGCCCCGAGGAGACCGGCCTGGAGCTGCCCGCATGGGGTGGCCAGATGCACGGCCCCAACGAGTGCGCCAACGAAGAACAGCTCAAGCAGGCGCTCAAGATCTACATCGTGGCGATCCTGCGTCTCAACGAACTCGAACTTTAAGGTTACGCGGTTTTACCAAACCGCGTAACGGGTCGACGCTGCAAACGCCCCTAAGCGGCAATCTGACGTTCAATCGTCGGTCGCGTACCAAAGTACGCTTCCCTCCTCTTTCACGTCACCTTGCTCGCTTAGGGGCGTTTTCGCTGACTCATGCTCAACCTGCGGGGTTTCCAAGGTAGTCGTTGGGTGTTCTTAAATGACTAGTCAAACAAGAACGTCCAATGACTACCTTGTAAAAGGTGGACCATGCTTGTCGGCGGGTTTGTTATTTGTTTGTAAAGCTGAACCGCGCTTGCGGTAAGGGTCTATCAAATGCCCGTAAGAAAGCGCAGTTGGCGCGGGCGCTGCCTGGTCGGGGCCGTATCTTTCCAAACAGCAAAGCGGGCAGGGTGCCCGCGAGTCGCATGTATGAAAGGAAGATCATGCTCGATCAGGCTTATTCTCGTCGTCAGTTCCTCGGCCTCGCTGGTGGTCTTGCCAGCATCGTCGGCCTCGGCCTCGTTGGCTGCGGCGGTTCCAATGCCGCTGACACCGCCAAGGGCAGCGTCGCCGCCGAGTCCGTCTCCGGCGAGGTGACCTACGACGGCGCCTCTTCGTTCCAGGCTCTCGTCGAGGCTGCTGCCGAGAAGTTCATGGACGCCAACCCGGACGTCTCCATCTCCGGCTCGGGTAACGGTTCGGGCAAGGGCCTGACCGCCGTCGCCGCCGGCACCGTCACCATCGGTAACTCCGATGTCTTCGCCGAGACCAAGCTCGAGGCCGACCAGGTCAAGAACCTCGTCGACCACGAGGTCGCCGTTGTGGGCATGGGTCCCGTCGTCTCCAAGAACGTGACGGTCGACGACCTGTCCCTCGAGCAGCTCAAGGGCATCTTCTCCGGCCAGATCACCAATTGGAAGGAGGTCGGCGGCGATGACGCCACCATCGTCGTCCTCAACCGCAAGGCCGGCTCCGGCACCCGCGCCACCTTCGAGGCCGCCGTCTTTGGCGACGAGGCCGTCGACTTTAAGGGCGACGCCGAGCTCGACAAGTCCGGCGATGTCCAGACCCAGATGGGCAGCACCGACAACGCCATCTCCTACCTCGACTTCTCGCACTTCGATGACTCCAAGTTCAACGCCATCAAGGTGGAGGGCGTCGAGCCCAAGAGCAAGAATGTCACTGACGACTCCTTCAAGATCTGGGCGACCGAGCACATGTACTGCGCGAAGGACGCCGACGATGCCACCAAGGCCTTCCTGAAGTTCATGCTTTCCGACGACGTCCAGGGTAAGCTCGTCGAGGAGCAGGGCTTTATCCCCGTCTCTGCCATGAAGGTCGTCAAGGACGCCAGCGGCAAGGTCTCTGCTAAATAAGCAATCGCCCCCGGAAAGGTTTGCAATGGCAAAACAGCTGCCAAAGCGCGACCTTGAGAACGTGGGCATGGGCGTCACGGGCGCGTGCGTAGCGCTCGTGACGCTTGTCGTTGCCGCGCTCATCTTTATGGTCGCCCAAAAGGGCCTCTCGGCTTTTCTTAAGGATGGCGTTTCAATCGTCGAGTTCTTTACCGGCACTAAATGGGACCTGGCCAACACGGCCGAAAACGGCCTGCCCTACACCGGCGCCCTGCCCCTGATCGTCACCTCGTTTGCGGTCATGGTGCTCTCCACGCTTATCGCGCTGCCCATCGCCATCGGCTCTGCCATCTTTGCGGTCGAGATTCAGCCTAAGTTTGGCTCCAAGGTCTTTCAGCCGCTTATTGAGCTTTTGACCGGTATCCCCTCGGTCGTCTTTGGCTTGATCGGCTTTCATGTGGTCGTCGGCCTTATGAAGAGCGTTTTCCACGTGAGCACGGGCCTGGGCATCTTGCCCGGCGCCATTGTGCTGGCCGTCATGATTCTGCCGACTATGACCACGCTTTCGGTCGATGGACTGCGCGCCGTGCCCGACAGCTACCGCCAGGGCTCGCTCGCGCTGGGCTACACCCGCTGGCAGACCATCTGGCACGTGGTGCTCAAGTCCGC
Organism: Collinsella sp. OM07-12; assembly: GCF_003438275.1. Lineage (NCBI taxonomy): Bacteria > Bacillati > Actinomycetota > Coriobacteriia > Coriobacteriales > Coriobacteriaceae > Collinsella > Collinsella sp. OM07-12. The sequence continues at coordinate 25,141 of NZ_QSTQ01000004.1, read as the reverse complement.
CATGCCGTCGCTCATGACCGCGGTCATCCTTGGTATGACCCGCGCCTTTGGCGAGACGCTCGCCGTGCGCATGGTCATCGGCGGCATCGAGGCCATGCCGACGACACTGCTGTCGCCGGCGTCGACCATCACCACCACGCTCACCACGTCCATGGCGGTCTATGCTGAGGGCTCGGCCCAGGACGATATCCTGTGGGCACTCGGTTTGCTGCTGATGGGTATGAGCCTCATCTTTATCCTGATCATCCACCTTATTGGCCGCAAGGGGGCGAAGGCTCGTGGCTAGCACGCGCATCCACATCGACGAGGCAAGGCTCGGGCGTGTCCAAAAGCAGGACCGCATCGCCACGGGCGTGCTGACGGCAATCGTCGCCATCGTCATGCTCATCGTCGTCTCCATGGTGGCCTACATCCTGTTCGAGGGTATCTCGACGTTGTTCCAGCCGGGTTTCCTCACGCAGCCCGCGCGCGCCAACGGAACCCAGGGCGGCGTGCTCTACCAGCTGTTCGACTCGTTCTACCTGCTGCTGATCACCTTAGGTATCTCGGTGCCCATCAGCCTGGGCGGAGCGGTCTTCCTGGTTGAGTACGCGCCGAACGGCCCTATCCGCGACATCGCCTCTACCGCCATCGAGACGCTGTCCTCGCTGCCTTCCATCGTCGTCGGCATGTTCGGCTTTCTGGTGTTCTCGGTGCAGCTGGGCTGGAAGTACTCCATCATCTCCGGTGCTGTCGCGCTCACCATGTTCAATATCCCCATCCTGGTGCGCGTGATCCAGCAGGCGCTCGAGGACGTGCCACAGGCCCAGCGCGATGCATGCCTGGCCATGGGCCTTACCCGCTGGGAGGCCACGCTGCACATCCTGATTCCCGAGGCCATGCCCGCCATCGTGACCGGCATCGTGCTTTCGGCCGGCCGTGTGTTTGGCGAGGCCGCAGCACTGCTCTTTACCTCGGGTATGAGCTCGCCGGTTCGCCTGAACTTCTTGAGCTTTAACCTGTCGAGCCCCACCTGTGCCTGGAACGTGTTCCGCCCTGGCGAGTCGCTCGCCGTGCATATCTACAAGATCTATGGCGAGGGCAGCCCCGAGGCCCAGCAGATCGTCTGGGGCACCGCGGCGCTGCTGATGATTTGCGTGCTGCTGTTTAACGTAGTCGCCCGTATCGTGGGCAAGCAACTGGCAAGGAGGATGACGGCCGAATGAGCGAGATGGGTGTAACGCCCGCAACCGAAGCGGCATCGTCCGAGACCCAGGACTTTTTGTCGAGCGTGGGGGAGAGCGAGAAGCGCGTGCGCGTGAGCGGCAAGGCCGTGAGCGACGAGGTCGTGCTCTCCACTAAGGACGTCAACGTGTACTATGGCGACCACCATGCCCTGCACAATACGTCGCTCGAGTTTCACAAGGGCGAGATCACGGCACTCATCGGGCCTTCGGGCTGCGGTAAGTCGACCTTTTTGCGCAGCCTCAACCTTATGAACCGCGAGATTCGCGGCTGCCGCGTGGAGGGCGAGATTAACTACCGCGGACGCAATGTGAACACCAGGACCGAGAACACGTACGAGCTGCGTCGCTCCATTGGCATGGTGTTCCAGCAGCCCAACCCTTTCCGCAAGTCCATTCGCGACAACATCACGTTTGCGCCAAAGCGTCACGGCATTACCGACCGCGACGAGCTTGATCGCATGGTCGAGGAAAGCCTGCGCGGTGCGGCGCTGTGGGACGAGGTCAAGGACAAGCTCGACAAGAGCGCCTGCGCGCTTTCGGGCGGCCAGCAGCAGCGTCTGTGCATCGCGCGCACGCTGGCACTCAACCCCGACGTGATTTTGTTCGACGAGCCCTGCTCGGCGCTCGACCCCATCTCGACGCTGGCGATCGAGGACCTTATGTCGTCGATTGTGGCCGAGCGCGCCATCGTCATCGTGACGCACAACATGGAGCAGGCGTCGCGCGTGTCCAACCGCACGGCGTTCTTCTACATGGGCGATATGGTCGAGTACGACGAGACTGACGAGATTTTTCAACGGCCCAAAGATAAGCGGCTGAATGATTACCTCACCGGCATGTTCTCCTAGTCCGGGACATGCTTGAGGCCCGCGGCGGCCACGGTTGCCGCGGGACTGATTGGAGAGGCGGGTCATCTCTTTTGCGAGATGGCCCGCCTTTTTGCTCTGCGACCGAATCGACCACCACAAAGGGGACAGGCACCTTCGTGGTGGTTTTTCGAATAACGAGGCGCCTGCCCAAAACCACCACGAAGGTGCCTGTCCCCTTTGTGGTGGTTTTCGCTATCATGGACAACGTTGAATTTCTACGAAGGAGCAGGGCATATGGCGATTCTTTTGGGATGCGATTCCGTCAGCCTAGAGTTTCCCACCAAGCATATTTTCGATAGCGTGACGCTCGGCGTGGGCGAGGGCGACCGCATTGGTATCGTCGGCAAAAACGGCGACGGCAAGTCGACGCTGCTGAGCGTGCTCGCCAGCACGCTGGAGCCCGACGACGGCCGCGTGACGCATCGCCGCGGCACCACGATCGGCCTGCTCGGCCAAAAGGACGACCTGGTCGATACTGATACCGTGCATCATGCCGTTGTGGGCGACGCCCCCGAGTACGAGTGGGCGTCGAGCCCCCGCACGCGCCAGATCCTCGCCGGCCTCATCAGCGATGTGCCCTGGGAGGGCACGGTGGGCGAGCTCTCGGGCGGTCAGCGCCGTCGCGTGGACCTCGCGCGCTTGCTGATCGGCGATTACGACGTGCTCATGCTCGACGAGCCCACCAACCACCTGGATATGCGCACCATCAACTGGCTCGCGCGTCACTTAAAGGCCCGCTGGCAGCGCGGCCAGGGTGCCATGCTCGTGGTCACGCACGACCGCTGGTTCTTGGACGAGGTCTGCACCAGCATGTGGGAGGTCCACGACGGCCAGGTCGATCCCTTCGAGGGCGGCTATTCGGCATACATCCTGCAGCGCGTGGAGCGCGACCGCATGGCCGCCGTTACCGAGGAGCGCCGTCGCAACATGGCGCGCAAGGAGCTCGCGTGGCTGAGCCGCGGTGCCCAGGCTCGTTCCACCAAGCCCAAGTTTCGCGTGGATGCCGCTCGCGAGCTGATCGCCGACGTGCCGCCCGTGCGTGACGAGCTGGAGCTCAAGCGCCTCGCCGTGAGCCGCCTAGGCAAGCAGGTTATCGATGTGGTCGACGTGGACGCCGGCTATGCGGATGTCGATGGCGCGCCCAAGCAGGTACTCTCCGACGTGACCTGGTTCATTGGTGCGGGCGACCGCTATGGTCTTTTGGGCGAGAATGGCGCTGGCAAGTCGACGCTGCTTGATGTGATCCAGGGCAAAATTGCGCCCACGCGCGGCCGCGTGAAGATTGGCCAGACAGTGCGCTTTGGCGTGCTGTCGCAGCAGCTCGAGGAGCTCGAGCCCTTCATGGGCGACACGATCCGCGAAGTGCTCAGCAACTACAAAAGGTACTACGTCATCGACGGCAAGGAGACCTCGCCCGAGAAGCTCTGCGAGCGCTTGGGCTTTACGACCCAGCAGCTCTGGAGCCGCATCGGCGATCTTTCGGGCGGCCAGCGCCGTCGCCTGTCACTGTTGCTGACGATCCTGGACGAGCCCAATGTGCTTATCCTGGACGAGCCGGGCAACGACTTGGATACCGACATGCTGGCGATTGTCGAGGACCTGCTCGACGGCTGGCCCGGCACGCTGATCCTGGTGACGCACGACCGCTTTTTGATGGAGCGCGTGACCGACCAGCAGTGGGCGCTGCTCGATGGTCACCTGACGCATATGCCCGGCGGCGTGGACCAGTACCTGCGCCTGTGCAACGCTACTGCCGATGGCGAGCCCGTGGGCGCACCGAGTGCCAAGACCGGCACGTTCGACACCGGTGCCGCGGCGGTTGCGGGCGAAAAGCCCAAGACGAGCGGGCAGCCCAACGGCCTTTCCAACGCCGAGCGCCAGAAGCTCCGCCGCGAGGTGAGCTCGCTCGAGCGCAAGATGGAAACACAGCGCGCTCGCGTGGAGGAGGCCGAGGCCGCGATGGCCCAGGTCGATCCCACCAACTACACGGCGCTGGGCGAGCAGCAGGCAAAGATCGACGAGGCCCACGCCGCCATGGACGAGCTGGAGATGGCGTGGCTCGAGGCGAGTGAAAAGCTCGAGGGCGAGGAGTAGGCGAGGATGATCAAGGCCGCATTTTTCGATATCGACGGCACGCTGCTGAGTTTTAAGACGCACCGGATTCCGGCGTCGGCGCAGCAGGTGCTCGACAGCTTTCGCGGGCAGGGGATTGCGTGCGTGATCGCCACGGGCCGCCCGACCTATCAGATGCCCGATTGGCTATTCGACCTGGGCTGGGATGCGTACATTACGCTCTCGGGCCAGCACTGCTTTGATGCCAAGGGCGTATACCGCAGCTGCCCGATTGACCCGGACGACGTTGCGGTGATTGTGGACCAGGTGGCGCAGGGGCGCTATGACTCGCTGTGCATGCAGGGCGAGAATTCGTTTGTGAACCGCCTGTCCGAGCGCGTGGTGACGGCAGGCAGCAACGCGGGAATCGTCTACCACGAGGAGCCGTTTGAGCACGCCTTCGATGCGCCGGTTTACCAGTTCTGCGCCTTTGTGGACCCTACCGACGAGCATATCGTGACCGACGCCGTGTCGCATTCGCTCACCACGCGCTGGTGCGATCTGTTCTGCGACATTATTCCCGCTAACGGCGGCAAGGACCTGGGCGTGGCGGCAACGCTGGAGCGCCTGGGCATCGACGCGAGCGAGGCAATCGCCTTTGGCGACGGCGAGAACGACCTGTCGATGTTTGCCGCCGTGGGCACGAGTGTGGCCATGGGCAACGCGCAGGACACCGTGAAGGCCGCGGCGACCTACGTGACGACCGCCGTGGACGACGATGGGATCTACAACGCCGCAAAGCACTTTGGCCTGCTATAGCTGAGGATTCAGCACTTGGGGACGTTCCTTTTCTGCCGGCAGCTGGGGACACTCCTTGCGGGGCGTGTCCCCATGTTGTGTTCGCCTGGCGCGTTTTGTGAAACACGGCTAACTTTTTAAACAACGTAGTAAGACATGGGCAACTTTTACGGTAAAGTAAGCCAAGGAAAGTATCCAAAGGCTAACTAACGATCATCGCGAAAGGCGGCCCATGGCCCTACGTGAATCTGGAGAAGACTATCTCGAATCTATTTATGTGCTCTCGGAGCGCCAAGGCACGGTGCGCTCAATCGACGTCGCCGAATACCTGGGCGTGACCAAGGCGAGCGTCTCTAAAGCCATGGCGACGCTGGAAAACAGCGGCTATGTCGAAATGGGCAAGCGCGACGTTCATCTGACGGAACGTGGTCTGGAGGTCGCTCGCCAAATGTGGGAGCGCCACTGCTTTTTCGTGCGGTTGCTCGAGGAAGCCGGTGTTTCGGCGGATGTCGCGTCGCAAGAGGGTTGCCACATGGAGCACTGCCTGAGTGAGGAGAGCTTCGAGAAGCTGAGGGCGATGTTGGGACGGGACGGCGACCGGGACCAGTAACCCCACCAACTAAGTCCAACTCAGACAAGGAACCCCGCCAGCAAGCGATGCCCAAGAACCGCCAACAACGTCACCGCAGGCCGGGGCCGGGCTTGGTTTTGAAAACATTCCGCAGCGCGAGGCCCGCCTTTCCGTTGCTCCGCAGGAGCAGGAAAGACGGGCCTCATGCGCGAGGACGTTTTCAAAACCAAGCCCGGCCCCGGCCGGAGGGATCACGAGTGCTACAGGTTCTTGACCCCCATCGCGCGCATGGCGTTCAGGATGGCGATGATCGCCACGCCTACGTCGCCGAACACGGCAAGCCACATATTGGCGATGCCCAGCGCTGCCAGCACCAGAATCAGCAGCTTAACGCCCAGCGCAAAGATGATGTTCTGCCAAACAATCGTCATGGTCTTGCGCGCCACACGGATCGCGCGGGAAATGTTGGACGGTTTGTCGTCCATGAGCACCACGTCGGCGGCCTCAATCGCAGCGTCGGAGCCCATGGCGCCCATGGCAATGCCCACATCGGCGCGCGTAAGCACAGGCGCATCGTTGATGCCGTCGCCGACAAAGGCGAGTTTGCCCTTGCCGCTTTCGGCCGCGAGCAGCGCTTCAACACGCTCGACCTTATCGCCCGGCAGCAGTTGCGCATGGAACTCGTCGAGGCCGAGCTGCTTGGCCACCGCAGCAGCCACTTCCTCGCGGTCGCCCGTGAGCATAACGGTGCGCTTGACGCCGGCGGCGTGCAGGTCGCGGATCGTCTGCTCGGCATCGACCTTAACGGTGTCTGCAATCACGATGTGGCCGGCGTACACGCCGTCAACGAGCACATGCAGGATCGTTCCGATGACCTCGCAATCGGGCGCTTCGACTCCGGCCGCGGCGAGCATCTTTGCGTTGCCAACGACGACGTGCTTGCCGTCGATGGTTGCCATCACACCGTGGCCCGCGTCGTTGGCGGAGTCGCTCACGCGCTTGGGGTCGACCTCGCCCTGGTAGGCGACGCGCACGGACTGCGCGATGGGGTGATCGGAGAAAGACTCCGCAAGGGCTGCGACCTCGAGCAACGACTGCTCGGTATAGCCAGCCTCGGGGTGCACCGCGACCACCGAGAACGTGCCGTTGGTGAGGGTGCCCGTCTTGTCAAAGACGACGGTGTCCACGTCGGCGAGTGTCTCGAGGTAGTTAGAACCCTTGATGAGAACGCCCAGCTTGGAGGCGCCGCCGATGCCGCCAAAGAAACTGAGCGGCACGCAGATCACCAACGCGCACGGGCAGCTGACGACCAGGAAGGTCAGGCCGCGCAGAATCCAGTCGGACCAGGCACCGGTGACCAGGCCGCCGCCAAGGGCGAGCACCACGGCCGCGCCGGTGACGGCGGGGGTGTAGACGCGGGCAAAGCGCGTGATGAAGTTCTCGGTGCGTGCCTTCTTTTCGCTGGCATTTTCCACGAGCTCCAGGACGCGTGCGACGGTGGACTCGCCAAAAGGCTTGGTGGTGCGCACGTGGATGAGGCCCGTCATGTTGATGAAGCCACTGATGATGTCGTCGCCGGACTTGGCGGGGCGGGGGACCGACTCACCCGTGAGCGCGGCGGTGTCGAGCTGGGTTTCGCCCTCGACGATGATGCCGTCGATAGGCACGCGCTCGCCTGGCTTGACCACGATCACGGTGCCGACGGCGATGTCATCGGGAAAGACCTGTTCGAGTGTGCCGTCGGCTTGCTCGACGTTAGCGTAGTCGGGCGCGATGTCCATCATGGCGCTGATCGACTTGCGGCTCTTGCCCACGGCGTATGCCTGGAACAGCTCGCCGACCTGGTAGAACAGCATGACAGCGGCGCCTTCGGCCATGTGCGGGTCGGTATCGGGGAAGAGCACCATGGCAAACGCGCCGATGGTCGCGACGGCCATGAGGAAGCTCTCGTCGAAGGCCTTGCCGCGGCGGATGTTATTGAATGCCTTTTGCAGTACGTCGTAGCCGGCAATCAAAAACGGCACGAGGAACAGCACAAAGCTGGCGTAGATGTCGCCCGGGGTGCCGAACGCGGCGGCGAGGGTGCCAAGCTCATCGAGGGCGTACACCACGGCAAAAATGCCCAGCGCTACCAGGATGCGGTTGCGCTTATGCTCGAGTGACTCTTTTTTCTTGCGCTTCTTCTTTGTCTTTTTGGGGTCGGCAGTGGCCATGACTCGTATCCTCCCAATTGAATGTATGAACACTCGCTCATATAATTTCGCGAGCAAAGGCCGCGGCAAGCGCGGCCTTGCAGGCTGGCGTAAACCTGGGCTAGAGAATGATCTCGCAGTCCGGCTCGGCGTCGGCCGTAAACTCCACGACGCGGTTGAGCACCTCGTCGAACTCGGTGTCATCGGCCTCGAGCGTCAGCTTCTGGGTCATAAAGTTGACGGACACGGATTTGACGCCCTCGAGCTTGGCCAGCTCGTCTTGAAGCTCGCGTGCGCAGTTGGCGCAGTCGATCTCGTCGAGTTTAAACTGCTTTTTCATGGTGGGTTCCTTTCCCTGTTTTGCGGCTTGGGTGCAGGCCGCGCTGGTACCGTGGTTGGTTGCTATTCGCAGATATGGCTCATGCCCTGGTTGAGCATGGTGTAGACGTGATCGTCGGCAAGCGAGTAGAGGATGTTGCGGCCGTCGCGGCGGAACTTGACCAGGTGCGACTGCTTAAGCGTGCGCAGCTGGTGCGATACTGCCGACTGCGAGGTTGCGGTCGCCTCGGCGATGTCGGCTACGCAGAGCTCGCGGCCCATGAGGGCATAGAGAATCTTGATGCGCGTGGTGTCGCTGAAGACCTTGAACAGGTCGGCCAAGTCGTACAGCAACTCCTCGTCGGGAAGGTCCTCGGGCGAGCAGGTGGTGGGGATCACGGGTTCGGTGGCCTCGATGTCAGTCTTTGTTTCATCAGCGTGGTCGCTCATTGCAGCATCCTTTCATATGAACATGCGCTCATATAACTTACTTCCGATTATATGAGCGCATGTTCATATGTCAATACAATTTGCGATAATTTCGATGGCTGCTTGCCGCCTCTGCGATTTTCTGTGGGTTGGGATGCATCGACGCAATGCTCGCCAACATATTTTGAGATGTTCGGCCAGCATGCTAAGATAGCCGCCTCGAGAAGCATTAGAACTGTTCATATTTGTACTTAATCTTGTTAAATATCGTGAGAATCAGTTCTTTCTCTACGGGAGTTCCTGCAGAATCAGTTTTATCTAAAGTTATATTGAGCATTGCTGCGGCAAATCCGGCACATCGGCGGCCGAATAAGTCGAAAAATGTAGGTGGACATCCGCAGGGATCGACTTTAGAAGAGTGAATTCTCAATCAGATTAATAATCGTGTCGTCTTCCGTGCGGTTTTCATCGATTTTTGCGGACATGTCGCATTCCCAAGGCCCATTGATTTCTTCAGCAAGGGCCCCGACGTGTTGCATGTCGTCGGGTTCGGGCACATCGTTGATGCTCGGGTCATCAGCTTGCGGATATTGGCTTGCAATTTCGCGCTTGGCGGACTCTTCTTCTTTGAGAGCCACCAGGACGCGGCGACCGTATTCGAAGTAGCGCCGCAAGACAAATTGACGAAGAGTTTCTTGTAGGATGGCGAAGTTATCCGGGAGTCGACCAGGCCAGATCTTCTCGCGAATGCGAATCGCTTCCATGACCCGTCTAAAAGCGGACTGCTTGAAAAACGAATGACGACTAACTGTGATAACGGCATATCCCATGTTTCGCAGCGTGTTGCGGCGTTCCTCGTCAATTGATTGCTGCTCGGGCTCGTCGTGGTAAAAGCCGTTGTATTCGATATCGGTCATCGAATTCTCGAGTAGCGCGTCGAGGTAGAAAACCGTCCGTCGCGTTAGGGCGGCGTATCTTTTGGGGACTGGAATCGGATAATCCGTTTTGATAGCGCGTATGGCTAAGCCACCCATTGACTTGGGCATCGTCAGCATCATGACAAACGCCGTTTCGAGTGGGGAGCGACAGCCTTCGCGTACATAAGAAAGTGCCTTAAGGGCTTTATTAGATCCACGATACCCCGACGCCTTTGAAAAGAAGGCTCTGAGCTCTTCAACGCTGGTTAGGGCCGGGCGCTCGCGATATTGAGTTTCGTTGGACGTTTCAAGCGCGTAGGAGCCGCAGATTTCAAAGTAATACTCAACGAGCTCCGAAAGGTTGAGGTCGGCTGTTGCTTCTAACGCGCACAGCTTGATATCGACGATGAAGACGTTCGGCTCGAGTTCTAGGTAGCTTTCTGCATCAAACGTATAGCGCGTGCAGTGGCAGATGCAGCCCTTGCGGTGCCTTTTGGAATTATTGGAAAACGTCAGCACATGGATGCTTTCAGAATCGACATTCTTTCTGTTGAGCCATGCTCGTGCCGCTTCCAGGTCGGACGTGGTCGGCGCAGACGCCGTGATCTTTTCCATAGGTATGGGATCGGTCGCGTAGCTTGCGAGCGAGTTGGCTGTTTGGTATACAGCGCGTGCCGTGGTATGTGACAGAACGATTCCCATACGCGCATGATGGCATAGCGGACGCCACATACGCCCGAAACTTCGGGCAACGGTATTGGGGTGCGGCTTATCTTCTGCGAACGGTGGGTTTTTGAGCTGTCGTATTGAGGGGGGCAGCTTCGGCCGGGGAGGTTTCTGCCAGCTGCGCCTTTTTTGGTGAACTTTAGTTGCGGGTTCGTAGCTTCTGGGCGTTTTTACCGACCGCCCAGATGCCTCACCAACATAATTTGAGTTATTCGGCCTTTTCCTATACGAATGGTGCGATTACAATGTCCTATTTGAATTGATTCAGGTAGATTAATGGGGCTTGGTTGCGAAATTAAGGCGACTACAGCACTCGATTGCGGTTCAAGGGGCCTTGACTAGTGGTTCAGCTGGCCGAACAACTCGAAAAATGTAGGTGGGCCAACCTGTCGACTGTGTGAAGCACGCGTATTTGCTTGTTTTGATGAAAACTAGGGTGCAGCCATAAGGCTGCGCCCTAGTTTACTGCGTGCCGGTGCGCCCAGACGGATTGCGCTGTGCCTGGCAGGCGCTCCCGCAGATGGATCGGTTATTTCGCGAATAGGTTCTTGAGGTTGAACTCGGCTTGGACGGTGCGGAGCATGAGGTCGGTGTCGTCCAGACCCAGATGCTGCTCGTTGGCATCGGCGGCGAGGGTTCCGCGGCGGCGCGCCCAGTTCTCGAGCGCGGCGGGGGCGGACTCGCGGGGGAGCGAGCGGACGTCGGCATCCAGGCTGCGGCAGATCTGGCGCGAATCGATGACGATAATCTTGCCGGCACGGCGCGCCTCGGCGTAACCGTCCAGGTGAATTTTGAACCAGCTGTCCTCGAACGCGGCGTTATGCGCCATGTACGGGTACTTCTTCATAAGCTTGAGCAGCTGCTTCTGCAGCTCCTTGTTCTCGCGGAATGGCTTTTTGCCGTCGATGTCGTCCCAGGTGATGTGGTGGATATTCGACAGCGGCACATCTTCGCCGCGGTAGATGTCGGGCAGGCCACAGTAGTGCGCCTCGGCGTCATGCGGGACGGCGTCGCTAGTGAGTTCCATGATCTCCCAGCCGACGTTGATGATATAACCGCGTTCGGGTGCACGGCCGGTGGTCTCGATGTCGATACCGAGCACGGTGCCCTGGATGGGCTTACGGGCGTAGGCCACGCCGAGCGCGTCGCGGTCGCCGCGGATCTCGCGCATAACGGACGCGGCGGTGCGCTTTTGCATCTTGCCGATGGCGGCGCAGGTGTCGGCATCGGACAGGCCGCGCGAAAGCGTCGCGGGCGTCACGTTGCGCAGGCGCGCCTCGCCGATCTGGTCGCACAGGTCGCGGTTGCGGTCGGCTAGGTCGCGCACGGTGGCAAAGTCGAAACCGGGGTCGCCCTCGGCGGTAAAGTACTCGGTTTCGAGCACCTTAAGGGCCTCCTCGCCCTTCTGGCGCTCGGACTCCATGGCGCCGTGATCGCCATAGATAAACATGGGAATAAACGGCTGGCGCTCGTATTCGAGTGCTTGCGAAACGTTCATAGGCTGCTCCTTGGACGGGCCGCGTCGCGCGGCTCGGGGTTACTGAGTTGTGGCGAGATGATAGTTTACCATGGGCAACTATTGGCACCGCGCCCGGGACTACTACAATACCCTAGTTGACCGCTAGGACTTTTACAATGCTGCCGAAAGACACGAAAGGTTCCATCCGTCATGGATTTACTGATAGATATTCTGCTCGATGCCGGCAAAGACACGCTCTCGCTGGTGCCGTTTTTGTTGGTGACGTACCTTGCGCTCGAGACGCTCGAGCATGTTGCGGGCGACCGCGTTAACGGCGCCATCAAGCGCGCTGGCGCTGCGGGCCCCGTGGTTGGCTCGTTGTTGGGCATGGTGCCGCAGTGCGGCTTTTCGGCCATGGCGGCCACGCTGTACGCCGGTCGCGTCGTGACGCTGGGCACGCTGGTTGCGGTGTTCCTCTCGACCTCAGACGAGATGCTGCCGCTGTTGCTAGCCGAGCAAGTTCCCGTGCAGACCATGGCGATGCTTTTGGCTTCGAAGGCGCTGATCGCGCTGGTCACGGGCTTTATCGTGGATGCCGCCATTCGCAGCCTGCGTCGTAACGCTCGCGCGCATGCGGCGATTCGCCGTACCGTGCTGGGAACCGCGGTCAATCCGGCACACGTGAACTGCGCGCACGATGACCACGCTGGCGGTGACATCATCGACGAGGTGGCCGAGGCGGGCGTGAGCGCCGACCACATCCACGAGTTGTGCGAGCGCGACCATTGCGGCTGTGATGAAGACGAGGACGAGCACGAACACGGACATGGCCACGATCACGGTCATGAGGGCGAGCATGAACACCATGATGGCCACGGTCGCTCCCACTCACACGAAGGTGCGCCCGCCGTGTCGATTATCCGCAGCGCCATCTCGCATACCGTGCAGGTATCGGTATTCATTTTCCTGGTGACGCTGATTCTGGTCGCCGTGCTCGAGACCTTCGGCGAGTCCGCAATCGAGCAGTTCCTGCGCGGCAACGAGACGCTCGCCGTCCTGGGTTCGGCGCTTGTCGGCCTGATCCCCAACTGTTCTGCGAGTGTGGTCATCACGCAACTGTACCTGGAAGGCGCGCTGCAGCTGGCCCCGATGCTCGCCGGCACGCTCATCTCTGCCGGCGTGGGCTACCTGGTGCTGTTCCGCACCAATCGCAGCGCCCGCGAAAACGTCCTGTTCCTGATCATGATGTACGTTATCGGTGCCGGCTGGGGACTCGTTCTCTCCGCCTTTGGTCTCTAAGCCCAAAATTCTACCTTGGTCAGCGTAGCAGCTCGGTGAGGTTGCGCTTAAAGCGGGCGCGATCTTCGCTGGTGAAGGCTGCCGGCCCGCGGGTGCGACCGCCAGCGCGGCGCACCTTCTTTTCTTCGTGACGAATAAACAGCTGCATATCGATGGTCGCTTTGTCGTAGACGCGCCCGCGCACGCCGATGGCGGCGGCATCGCGTCCGAGCACCATGCTCGCCAGACCTATGTCCTGCGTCACGACCACGTCGCCAGTCTGCAGGCGCTCAATAATGGCAAAGTCGGCGCTATCTGCTCCCACACTCACATCGAGCGTCGTGACCCAAAAGCCCCGACGCGCATGCTCGGCGTCGCGCGGATCGTCGCGGCGAATGTGGCGTTCCAGGTTTTGCGTGCTGTTGCCGGCGATAACGACGGCAACGCCCGCCCTCCGCGCGCAGTCGATCGACTCGCGCGTGACCGGGCAGGCGTCGGCATCAATAAAAAGCGTCTTTGGCATCTAGCGCACCAGTTTGCCAAATTGAATAGCGCGAACAATCAGTGTCACGCCAAACACCAGCAGCGCGGCGCCGCTAAAGATGACGAGCATCTTGGCCGACCACAGCGGATAGATAAACACGAACATGCCCGTAATGATGGAGAGTGCGCCGCTCAGGATGGCGAGGGCGCGGTTGGCGGAAAGTTCGGATTCCAGAATCGACATGACGCCCTCGACGATCCAGCCAAAGCCGGCGACGACCACTACAAGCGTGGTGAGCGTCGCGGTCGAGAAGGCCTGATTGCGCAGGATTATGACGCCACCCAGAATGATGAGCAGGTTGGAGATGATGCTCGTAACGCGCCATCCGGTGGGCAGCAGCGGCTCAAAAACAGCGGTAAACAGCCTGATCGCGGCCGTGATCACAAAGTAGAAGCCCAAGACGGTCGTTAGGAAGACGAGGGACTTGGCGGGCGCAAGCAGCAGTGCGATGCCGGCGATGAGCGCCAAGACGCCCGTGATGGAGTAAATCCAGCGTACGGCCTTGACGGCCTTGCCTGCCATGCTTTTCTCGTCAAATCCAAACGCGCTCGATTGCTTGTCATCGGTCTTAAAGATGCCCATGATGTCTCCTTTCCGTGCGGCGTAAGCCGCAGCTCCTGCAACCAGTATCGCCCAAGGGCACCGTCGCGTGGGGCGGGAAGGGCGAATGGGAGCCTCATCTTCCCGAATTGTTACCTTTGTTCCCGTTTGGATGTGGGATATTCAACAGGTGTAGAACATTATGCCGTTGAGTGTAATTGCCTACGTTTTAGGTTAGATTTTCTTAAGAACAATTGGCTTTTATTGGGGGGTCCCTATGAACGAAGCAGTTCCCGTGGTGCCGTCGAGCGTGGAGTCGATGGCAAAGCAAGGTTGCGAAAAGCTTGGCCTGGACACGTTTGACGCGCTGGTCCGCCGCGCCCGTACGTGCCGCCGCTTTGACGAGTCCATGCGCGTGCCGCGCGAGTTTTTGCTCGAGCTGGCGGAGCTGGCGCACCTGGCCCCTTGCGGCGCCAACGCTCAGCCTCTGCGTTTTCGTGTGGTGAGCGGTGCAGAGGACTGCGCGCGCGTATTTGATGAGCTCGCGTGGGCCGGCACGCTCAAGGATTGGCCGGGTCCCGATGAGGGCGAGCGCCCGACCGGCTACATCGCGATTCTTGCCGAGCGCCCCGTTCCCGGCAAGCCCGCCGCGCCTATCACCGAGGTCGACACGGGCATAGCGGCTCAGACGATGATGCTCGCCGCTCGCAGCGCCACGCCCGAGGTGGCGGCCTGCATGTTCAAGGCCTTTACGCCCCGCGCGATCGACGCCATGGGGCTCGATAACGACAAGTATGAGCTCAAGCTGATCATGGCGTTTGGCGTTCCGGCCGAGACACAGGTGATCGATGCGATCGATTCCAACCCCGACGGCTCCATCAATTATTGGCGCGATGAGGCGCAGGTGCATCACGTGCCCAAGCGTGCGCTTGCCGACGCACTGGTGTAGCTGCGCGTCGTTGCGGTGCAATCCGGCGGCAAAACCACCACAAAGGGGACAGGCACCTTTGTGGTGGTGCGAGGGGAGGGCATGTGGCCGATCTGTTTTTGGTGCGTCATGGGCAGACTGAGTTCAATGTGAAGAACATTTTGCAGGGCTGGCACGATTCGCCGCTTACGGCGCGCGGGCGTGAGCAGGCGCTGGCGACGCGCGCGGCGTTCGAGGACCGCGGCGTGACCTTTGACCATGTGTATTCCTCCCCGTTGGGTCGGGCGCGGCGTACGGCTGAGCTTATCGTTGGCGAGGGCCGCTCCATAGAGCTGGTCGATGACCTGCGCGAGTGGCATTTGGGATCGCTGGAGGGCACATCAAACCGCGAGATGCCGCCTCAGCCATGGGGCGATTATCCGGTCGCGTTTGGCGGTGAGTCGGAAGCGCAATTCCGGGCGCGTATGGTCGCGGCGCTGTCCCGCATTATGGCCCGACCGCAGCACAACTGCGTGTTGGCAGTCTCCCACGGCTCAGCCTGCCAGGAGTTTCTTGAGTATGTGACTGGCGGGGGAGAGCAGCCCGACAACGGTGCCGTGCTCCATTTTGGCTATTGCGACGGGGCGTTTTCGCTCCTTGATTGGTAACGAACGGAAGGACCCCCTATGAATAAAGACTTGTATCTGGTCCGTCATGGACAGACAATATTTAACCTTAAGCGCATCATTCAGGGGTGGAGCGATTCGCCGCTTACGCAGTTGGGCTGCGACCAGGCGGCGCGCGCCGGCATGTTCTTGCGAGCGCGCGGCATTGAGCCCGATCATGCCTACACCTCGACGCTGCATCGCACGGAGCAGACCATCGCCAGCCTGTGGCCGGGCCTTGCCTACGAGCGCCTGGATGGCCTGTGCGAGTGGTTCTTTGGCGACTTTGAGGCCGAACGCGTGATGCTCATGCCCGAGCGTCCGTGGCGTGACTTCTATCGCCAGTTTGGCGGCGAGGGGCAGATGCGGGTGCGTGAGCGCATGGTGGCGACGTTGACCGATCTGATGCGACGCCCGGACCATTCGTGCGTGCTCGCGGTGAGCCACGCCTCGGCCATCAAGGAGTTTTTGGATCATGTGAGGGGAGCGGCGGCCGACGAGCGCGAGCGCGTGCCGGGCAACTGTTCGGTGCTGCACTTTGCGTTTGACGATGCGACCGAAACGTTTGAGCTGGTTGAAGTCTTTACGCAGGAAGATTATGCGCGTGAGCTGGGTCTTGAGCCGTTGACGGCGGCAGCGGGTCCACAGCGCGGGTAACGCAGGCGTGACGATACGGGTCGCCGACATACTTGCTCGATGCAAAAGGGGCGGAGATGCA
Source organism: Collinsella sp. OM07-12 (assembly GCF_003438275.1). Taxonomy (NCBI): domain Bacteria; kingdom Bacillati; phylum Actinomycetota; class Coriobacteriia; order Coriobacteriales; family Coriobacteriaceae; genus Collinsella; species Collinsella sp. OM07-12. The sequence continues at coordinate 8,932 of NZ_QSTQ01000004.1, read as the reverse complement.
TGCGCTGGCATTGCATCTCCGCCCTTCGTTTGTTGGACTGCCGAGTCTTTGCGCTAAGCGTTTAAGTCCTGCTAGTATCGTGCAATCTGGTGAGTGAGCAGACCCGTTGGAATCTGCGGCGCGCCACCTGCGACCTGCGCGGTAGGGAACAGCGCGGAAATGACAAAGTTGAACGGCTCCTTGCCCGTGTAGGTGCCGGCCGCGCGGGCCTCGTCTGCCAAGAGCTGTGCCGCCCCTGCCAGCGCGGCGACATAGGCCGGATCGTCTGCGGGGGCAGGCTCCGGTGCCTGGTCGAGCATAGCGTGGATGGCGGCAACGGCGTCATTGCGTTTGACCTCCCACACGCGATGCGTAATGCCGGCGGGGTCGGTGACGGCATAGAGCGACGCGCCCTCTTTGGCGGCGCCGAGGATGATATCCATGACGGGCGAGGCTTCGTAAGCAAGCGTTACAGGGCGGGGCTGCACCTTAAACTCGGTGATTGCACGGGCGGCTGTGGCCGCATCTGCGGAGGCCGCGTCGCCGCCCGCCAGCACGCTGACTGGGCAAATCGCCACAACGCCCGTCACGCGCCCTGGCTCTCCGGAGCATTCGTACACGTAATATGCCGAGCCCGGATCTTTGAGCATGAGCCCGTCGGCAATGGCACCGCGCAGGGCATCGTTGCCGCCCAAGATGGCGTCCATCTGCGGCAGCGCCTCGAGCACGCGGTCCTGAGCCGGGCGGATGCAGGGAAACGGAAGTGCTTTCATGGGCGGTCCTAACGCGCGAGTCGGTTTGTTCGCGGCTTATTATGCCCCAACTTGGCCGCTCGCGTCCCAGAGCACGTTATCGGCGAGCGCGATGAGCACCTGCTGACAACGAACGATATCGGCGTGGGGCACATACTCGTTGGGCTTGTGCGCGAGCGACCCGGGGCCGTAGCTCATGCAATTGCGGTTGCCTGTCTTGCCGGCAATGACGGCGGTGTCGGTGTAGCCGGCAAAGAAGCCGACGGTCGTGTCCACGTCCGTCACGTCATCGGCGGCACGCTTGAGTGCGGCTAGAAGGGGAGAGCTCGTGTCGCGCTCAATGGCGGGGCGATCGCCCGTCACAGCGTAGCTGCCATGGCGGCCGGGAACCGCGGCCTCGGCAGCGGTGATGGCCTGCTCCACCATGCGTGTCGCGGCGGCCGTATCGGTCGGCGGCGTCAGGCGCATGTCGACCCAGACCTTGGCGTGGTCGGGCACGACGTAGGGGCGATAGCCGCCCTCGATTTGTCCAAACGTAATGGTCGAAGGCCCCAGCTCATCATGCACGGGCAGCGCCGCGAACGCATGGCGAAGCGAACACACGACCTCGGCCATGGCGGCGACGGCGTCTGCACCCTTCCAAGGCTGACTCGCATGCGCCGTGCCGCCGGCCATCTCAATTTCGAACCACGTGCGCCCCTTGTGCGCCACCTGAATCTGCCCGTCGGTGGGCTCGGTGTCCAGCACCCATTCGTGCGAGCCGATCCAGCCGGAACCGATGGCGGCCTCGGAGCTGCGCATAAAGTCCTCCTCGTCTACCGAGCAGATGAGTGAGAAGCCACGGCGGGGCAGCTCGCCGCTTGTCGCTATGCGCTCGAGTACGTGGACAATCACGGCAATGGCGCAGGCCAGGCCACCCTTCATGTCGCAGGCACCGCGGCCATAGAGCTTATCGTCCCGCACGATCGCTCCGAGCGGCGGAATGTCCGCGTCCCAGCCATAGCCAAGCGTAAAGGTATCCATATAGCAGATATAGACCAGCCGCGGCTCGTCGCTCAAACCGGGCGCGGTGACCATGAGGTTGCGGCGTCCGGGGAGCACTTCGAGCTCCTCAATCTGCACGGCCTCGAGCGTAGAACTATCAAGTTGTGCCAGCTGCTGCTCAATGAGCCTCTTAATGAAGCGCTCAATCTCGTCCTCATATGCGCCCGGGTCTGAGCTGTCAACCTTCACAAGGTCCTGCGCAAGCCGCCGGGCAAAGTCCTCATCAACCATATGCAACCTCACAATTAGTCTGCTTTCCAAACTGATTGTGAGCCTCCTGAGAGATCCGCGGCGCGCGCGTGGCGGTATTTACCGTTCGCAGGCGGTGCCATCGCGTTTGCCGTCCGAGCGGGCTCACAAACGACGTAGTGGGTACGTACCCTTCATGGACGACATGCTGTGCGACATATCTGCCTTTCGGTATCACCGGATACCTCCACAGGTCTTGGCAATAATGCCAGACCTGCCCGATTCTGCGGACGATCCGCGCAGGGAGCACCTATGTGAGCATCCGCTCGTCACGCATTTCCTGGGCACCCCGTTACATGTGTTGGCACAGGGCAGCTGCGGACGTAAGGGCGATCGCATCGTCAGGCATGTTTGGAACGGGGAGAGGCCGTTTGGCTCCGTGCGGCCGACAGAGTTTGGTCTCGATATCGCGTCCCCGCTCTTTACCTTGCTGACACTGGCCTCCTCGGTCTCAAACGAGCGACTGATCATGTGCATGTATGAGATGTGCGGCACCTTTGCCGTGTGCAAGATTGCGTCTCAGGTAAAGTCGGCGCTTGAACAGGCATACGGGGACCGGTGGGGCGATGCCCGGCTGGGCTGGGAAAACGTAAAGGATGCCTCGGGGAATCCAACGGACTTGTGGAAACGACCTCCCTTGATTGAGCTCTCTGAACTTGCAGAGTACGTCGATAAGATCCGGGGGCTTCGCGGTGCTAAATCGTTCACACGTGCCGCAAAATGCGTTACGGGGGTGGTGGCATCGCCGCTCGAGGTCCAGGCTTCGATGCTGTTTGGTCTTTCGAGGTTGCGCGGCGGTGAAGGGCTGCGCCTTACCAATAACGTTGAGATTCGTATGACGCGCAGTGCCCGTCTGATTTCGGGGCTTGATAGGCGCTATGCCGATATCCTGCTGGCAAATAAGGACGGCAGCCGAGAGTGCCTGGTTGAATGTCAAGGTAAAGCCATTCATGGATCCATAGAATCCAAGATCTCGGACTCCGATCGAACGACGGCCTTGCAAGCGATGGGATATCCCGTCGTTCTGATGACCTATGGCCAGCTGGTTGACTCCGATGCCTTCCGCGTAGTGATGGAACTCATCATGTCCTATCTCGATGTGCCGCTGAAAGACAAGACGTCGCGGCAGCAGGAGCTCGAACGGCGGCTTCGTGAGGAAATTTTTATCGATTGGGCGGGAATATAGTCGCGCAGGCAGAAAACGCTCGCGCGAGCTAGAGTTTTGGTCGCAAAAAGGCTTCAATTTTGCCTTGGAAGGGCTTTAAAAATGCTATCCATAAACAGTTGTTTCGGAAAATCGACAGTCAACTTGAATGTGGTATATAGAGATTGATTTTTACCTACTAAAGTCCCTGATAAAGCTGTTTATCAAAGCGGGTGTGCTTGGTGATTTGGGTCTTACTGTCGATTATCCGAAAAAACTTGTTCTGGGTATCATTTTAAAGTCGTTCGGAGCAACGAAATCGGCCCCCGTTTCGCGAAAACGGGGGCCGAATGGGGCTTCATGGCCTGCCTGGCAGGCTTGCCGCCGGCGCTATTTGATCACGCGCACGCGATACATCGACGGAATCTGCTTGAGCGCCTCGATGGTGCTGCTGTCCAGGTGCTCGTCGGTGTCGAACATGGTGTAGGCGTTCTCGCCGGCGGACTCGTTGGTCATGCGCTGCACGTTGGCGTTGTCCTTGGCGAGGATTGCCGTGATCTGGCCGATCATGTTGGGCACGTTGGCGTGCAGGCAGGCGATGCGGCTCGCGGCGCGCGCCTTGCCCATGCTGCAGGCGGGGTAGTTGACGCTGTGCGCGACGTTGCCGTTTTCCAGGTAATCCTTGAGCTCGCTGATGGCCATGTCTGCGCAGTTGGCCTCGGCCTCGCCGGTGCCGGCGCCCGAGTGCGTGGTGATAAACGTGTTGGGCATCTTGACGGTCTTGGGCGTGGCAAAGTCGCAGCTAAACCAGCTCAGCTTGCCCGCGCGCAGGGCGGCGTCGACGGCGTCCTCGTCAATGATGGTCTCGCGCGCGTAGTTAATGAGGACGGCGCCCGGTGCCAGCAGGTCGATCTGCTCGGTGCTGATCATGCCGATGGTGTCGGCCTTGCTGGGCACGTGTACGGTGAGGTAGTCGCAGCCGCGGCAGAGATCTTCGAGCGTGCCCACGCGCTGCACCTCGCGGCTCAGCACCCACGCGTGCTCGACGGAAATGAACGGATCGTAGCCGTAGACGTCCATGCCCAGGTCGACGCAGGCGTTGGCGACCTTGGAGCCTACGTTGCCCAGACCGATGACGCCGATGCGCTTGCCTTTAAGCTCGCGGCCCACAAAGGCCTTCTTGGCCTTTTCGGCATCGACCTGAATCTCGGGGTCGTCGGCGTTGTCACGTACCCAGTTCATCGATTGCACCACGCCGCGGCTTGAAAGCACCAGCATGCCCAGGACGAGCTCCTTGACGGCGTTGCTGTTGGCGCCGGGGGAGTTAAAGACGACGACGCCCTTCTTGGCGTACTCCTCGACGGGGATGTTGTTGACGCCGGCGCCGCAGCGGGCGATGGCGCGGATGCCCTCGGGCAGCTCGTAGCCGTGCAGGTCGGTCGAGCGCATCAGGATGGCGTCGGCCTCCTCGGCGCTGCTTACAAACTCGTAGCCCTCGCCAAACTCGACTTTGCCGTCTTTGGTGATGTCGTCGATGGTCTTAATCTTGCGCATGGAAAACTCCTTAGCAGGTTTTGATCTAAACAGGGTGGTCTGAGGTGGCTGGTCGGCCCGCGTGTTGCGGGCTAGTTAGATCGCGGACTCAAACTATGCTGCGCTTCGAAGTCCTTCATGTACGTGGCCAGCGCCTGCACGTCCTCCATGGTGACGGCGTTGTATACGCTGGCGCGCATGCCGCCTACCATGCGATGGCCCTTGACGTTTTGAATCTGGTGCTCGGCCGCGCCCGCGACAAAGGCAGCGTCGAGGTCGGCGTCGCCGGTGCGGAAGGTGACGTTGGCGATGGAGCGGCTGTCGGCCTGCGCGGTGCCGTGGAATAGCTCGCTGTGCTCGAGCAGGTCGTAGAGCAGATTGGCCTTGCCCCAGTTGCGCTCGGCCATGGCGGCAAGTCCGCCGGTTTGCTCTACCCAATGGAACACCTTGCCGCATACGTAGATGCCAAAGGTGTTGGGCGTGTTGAGCATGGAGCCCTTGGCGGCCTGGGTCTTGAGGTCCAGGTACTGCGGCGTCTGCGTAAAGGCGGGGCGATCTGCGATGAGGTCGTCGCGCACGATGACCACGGTCACGCCCGCGGCACCGGCGTTTTTCTGCGCGCCGGCGTAGATGAGCCCGTAGCGTTCAACGTCGAGCGGCTGCGACAGAAAACAGCTCGAGACATCGGCGACCAGCGGCACATCGCCGCAAGCGGGCAGCTCGTGGTACATGGTGCCAAAGATGGTGTTGTTCTGGCAGATGTAGACGTAGTCGAGGCCTTCGCCCGCGGCCTCGGCGGCAATGCGTGCGTTGACGTCGGCCATGTAGGGAATGCGGTCGAAGTTGGTGTCCTCGGAGCTCGCGAGCAGCACGGCCTCACCGTACTTGGCGGCCTCTTTGTACGCCTTGTTGGCAAAGTTGCCGGTCACGATGTAGCCGGCGCGGCCGCGGCGCATGAGGTTCATGGGGATGCCCGCAAACTGCAGCGTGGCGCCGCCTTGCAAAAACAGGACACGGTAGTTGTCGGGGATGCTCAGCAGGCGGCGCAGGGTTGCCTCGGCGTCGTCGATGATCTGCTGGTACATGCTAGATCGATGACTCATCTCGAGCACGGACATGCCGCAACCGCGGTAGTCCATCATCTCGTCGGCGATCTCGGCGAGCACGCTTGTAGGCAGTGCGGCCGGGCCAGCTGAGAAGTTGTGCACACGTGCCATCTTCTAGTTCCCCCTCGTAGTCGTTTGAACGTTCGGGATACTTTAGCACAGTGGAGCGCCAGGCGCGACCGCATCATGGTAAAACTCGACTGCGCCGCTATGATTTACAGGATGGTTACATGGGGGAGGGGTGCTTTACTTCTCAGGCAAATCCAAATCTGCGAGCGAAGGCATGGGGTTCTCTAGGCGCTTGATCTTTTCGTCGCGAATTAGCTACCTCCTGGTCACTACGACGCCAGCGTGGCGATGACGGCTTCGTCGCCAGCGTATATAAGGGTGTTGCCGTCGGGGATGATCGTTTGGCCGTCGCGCTTGAGCATCACCACGATAAACGGGTGCTTGCCCTGCGGCACGTCGCGCAGACGCTGGCCGGCCAGCCGACCGTGGGGCGTTACGGTGACCTCGCGCAGTGTAACCTCGGCACGCTCTTCAAACGTCGGCGCGGCCATCACCAGCAGATCGCCTTCCTCGATCACGGTATCGCCGTTGGGCAGCACGGGATGCGCGCCATCGCGCAGCACCAGGACCACGAGCATATCTGTGGCGCTGCCAATATCGGCGAGCGAGCGCCCGGCAAACGGATGGCCAGCACCCACCTTGAGCTTTACAAATGACATGCCGTCTTCGTCGCGATAGTCGTTAAAGGTGCGGCGCACGTCGCCGGTCGCATCGATCATATCGAGCTTCTTCGCCACCGCTGGCAGCAGCGAGCCCTGCACCACAATGCTCGACACGGCAATCACAAACACCAGGTCAAACAGGTCGTGACCGCCGGGAACGCCGGCCACCACGGCAAAGAGACTAAACACGACCGAAGCCGCGCCGCGCAGGCCCGCCCAGCTTACGAGCGCAACCTGGCGGGGGTTGGTCTTAAAGGGTGCCAACAACATGCCCACGGCGATGGGCCGGCTCACGAAGAGCATGAACGCCATGAGCGCCAAGCCCGGCAGCAGCATCTGCGGCAGGCGCGCGGGCGTGACGAGCAGGCCCAGCAAAAAGAAGATGGTCATCTCGGCCATCTCGGTGAGGGTATCAAAGAAGTGCGCCATCTCGACCTTGCCGGTGATGTCGCTGGCCCCCAGCACAATGCCGGCAAGGTACACGGCCAAAAAGCCGTTGCCACCCAGGTAACTCGGCAGTGCGTAGGCCACGATGGCCACGGCAAACAAAAAGATGGTCTGCGCGCCCTCGGCTGTTGCATGCGCGCGCTCAATCAGGCGGCTGGATGCCCAGCCGATGGCAAGGCCCAGCCCCACGCCCAGGATAATCTGCTTGGCCAGCAGCATGGGGATGTCGATATTGCCGCCGGCCGCGAGGGTCGCGAGCACCGCGGTGAGCATGTAGGCGACGGGGTCGTTTGAGCCCGATTCGACCTCGAGCAGCGAGTCGGTGCCGTCACGCAACGACAGGTTGTGCTCGCGCAGCACGCTAAAGACGCTCGCTGCATCGGTGGACGCCACAACCGAGCCCAGCAACAGGCCGCCGATCCAGTCGAAGCCCAGAACCAGGTGCGCAAACACGCCGGTGATGCCGGCGGTGATGACCACGCCGAGTGTGCTCAGCAGCACCGCGGGCGCGGCGACGGGCTTGGCGCGGTCGATGTTGGTGTTAAAGCCGCCGTAGAACATGATGAACAGCAACGCCGTGCTGCAGGCGGTTTCGGTAAGCGCGTAGTCGCTAAAGTCGATATGCGCCGGGCCGTTGACGCCCAGCAGCATGCCGAGTGCGATAAAGATGAGCAGGGTGGGGAAGGGGAGCTTTTTGCCGACAGGTTTGATGGTCAGGCACAAAATGATGACGAGGCCGATAAAGAGAAGGATCTGGTTCATGGACGGTGTCCGCTCCTGGGTGGTTGGCGTGGCACGGTCAATTGTCTGCGGTATTTGTACCCAAAGATGGTGGGTTTATGGGGTTGGATTGCGGGCGTGCGCGATATCGTCATAGACGGCTGCCGTCTTTGCCTCTGCTCGGAAACCCTTTCCAGCTTTATTGCAACGGAGTACAATGGGTAACGTTTAAGTTCAACTTGAAGTTTTAGTTGCGGCTCCGGGCTTCGGCCGCAATGCAGGGAAAGGCGTTCCATGGCGATCTATGTGACATCCGATGCTCACGGGCACGTGCGTGCGCTTGACGAGGCCCTGTCCAAGATTTCGCTGGCGTCCGACGATACGCTGTATGTGCTGGGCGACATGATCGATCGCGGGCCCGATCCGGTCGGCGTTATTAAGCTTGTGCGCTCGCTGCCCAACGCTCGCGTGCTCAAGGGCAATCACGAGCAGATCATGCTCGACGCCATCATTGGCCAGGATCCGCTCGATGCCGAGACCTGGGATATCAACGGCGGTTGGACTACCCGTCAGCAGCTCAACGACATGGAATTTGAGGCGTACGAGGAGCTGATCCGCTGGGCTGCCGCCCTGCCGCTCTATGCAGTGGCCCAGACTGCCGAGCGCCCGTATTTGCTGGTGCATGCCGGCATCCAGACCGAGGCTGCTCGCGCGTTTTTGCTTGAGCACGGTGTCGATTGTGGCAACGGCAGGGGAGCGGTCGATGCCGATGCCGAGTTGCTGCAGCAGATGCTTGCGGTGCAGTCGTCCGATGACCTGCTGTGGATTCGCCATGGCTATTGGGATGCGCCGACGGGGCTGCTTTCTGTCGAGGGCAAGGGCCCGGTCGTGGTGAGCGGCCACACGCCCACGGTGTCGCTCGGGCGTTATTGCGAGGTCGGCGGCCTGGCGGGGCTCGATGAGGAGTCGGGCCGCGGGCAGATCGTGCGCCTGGGCGGCGAGGATACCGCCGGCGTGCCCGATCGCATCGACATCGACTGCGCCGCCGCCACTGGGTCGGAGTTTGGCCGCGTAGGTATCCTGCGGCTCGATGATGGGGCTGAGTTCTACGCGAATATCAATCCTGGAGAATGATGGCGCAAGGGGTAGCTAATTTGGAAATGATTTTTCTGGGACGGGGATTAAATAAGGCTCTGTTAGACCAGGATTGACATACATGTGTCCCCA
>NZ_QSTQ01000039.1:0-4979 GCF_003438275.1 Collinsella sp. OM07-12 | reverse complement strand
TCGAGCCCGTCCGGTCCTCACAACTTCTACGCTGATCGGTTCCGTTCGATTCATATGGTTCTGTTTGATAGGAAAAGGAATTTCTCGGGGCCGCCTCTCGGCGGCCTTGCGAAAAACAAATCCAAGTCAGACCATTTCAAATGGTTCGATGTCTGCCCGGATGCGACACTGAATGTGTCCATCCTCGCAGTATCCGGTTCTCAAGGTGCACGCCTGGCGGCTGATCCGGTTCGACCGGGCCGCGCGGCAAGGAGATATATTGCCAGACCGGAGGGGCCTGTGGAACGTCAATTCCACTCTTCACAAGTCCTACACAATATATCGCCTTCTATAGCTAATAGAAAGACTGGTGCGAATCTTCCGCACGTATCAGATGATGACCCTTTGGTTCAGGAATATATAGAGATCGGTCACCTGTAGGTGTCTATCTACCCGCGCTTTTAGCAATATAAACCGCGCTTCAGATAAAAGGAGGGAGCGCCGCGCACAACGCGACACTCCCCTAGCGATTCAAGAGAATCTATTAGGCCTCGAGAGCCTTCTTGGCGATGGCAGCCAATTCGTTGAAGGACTCGATGTCCTCGTAAGCCATCTGAGCCAGGACCTTGCGGTCGAGCTCAATGCCGGCAACCTTCAGGCCGTGCATGAACTGAGAATAAGAAATGTCGTTCAGGCGAGCGGCAGCGTTGATACGGGTGATCCAGAGAGAACGGATCTCGCGCTTCTTGTTGCGGCGATCACGATACTGATACTGCAGGGAGTGCTGGACCTGCTCTTTAGCATGCTTGTAAGTACGCGAAGCGGCACCGTAGTAACCCTTCGCACGGTGCATAACGGTACGGCGCTTCTTCTTGGCGGCAACAGCGCGCTTAATACGTGCCATGTTCTATCAACTCCTAGACGGTAAGACGAAAAAAGGGAACGCGAACTTAAGCGAGACGCGACTTGATGACCTTGCGGTCGGCAGCGGCGATCTCGGTCTCCTTGCGGAAGCCACGCTTACGCTTGGTGGACTTCTTGCTCAGGATGTGGCTCTTGAAAGCCTTGGCGCGCATGAGCTTGCCGGTACCAGTCTTGCGGAAACGCTTCTTGGTGCCGCTGTGGGACTTCATCTTAGGCATGAAATACTCCTTAATCGGTTACAGAACACTAGTTACTTAGTATCGTTTGCCGCTTTTTCCTCATCGAAAGCGCCCTTAATCGGGGCGAGCAGCATAAGCATGTTACGGCCTTCCATCTTAGGCTTGGACTCGACCGTAGCGTAAGGCTTGAGATCCTCGGCGAGACGCTCGAGAACGTTAAGACCCTGCTCCGGGTGAGCCATCTCACGGCCGCGGAACATGATGGTGATCTTAACGCGTGCGCCCTTCTTGAGGAAACGCAGAACGTGGCCCTTCTTGGTCTCGTAGTCGCCAACATCGATCTTGGGTCGGAACTTCATTTCCTTGACCTCGACCTTAGACTGGTTCTTACGAGCGGCCTTGGCCTTCATGGCCTGCTGGTACTTGAACTTACCGTAGTCCATGACCTTGCAGACCGGCGGCTCCGCGTTGGGAGCGATCTCGACCAAGTCGAGACCCTGATCGTCGGCGACGCGCTGGGCATCGCGGATGGCGAACAGGCCGAGCTGAGAGCCATCGACGCCAATCAAACGGCACGAAGATGCAGTGATCTCGTCGTTGATGCGGGTGTCATCAGACTTAGCTATTTTCCCTACCTCCATTCATAAAAAAATAACCCGGCGCTTCTCAGCAACCAGGTCGTACACATAGACATCCTCGAAATGAGGAAGGGAATCTAAGTTGTATGACCAGTCAGCTGCTCATTGGCGCCAAAAGGTGGGAACCCTCGGGTTCCTCTTTAGGGCATTGCGGGAACAACGCCTTGGCGATAATAACACGTACAGCGCGCTATCACATTACGTACACGAAAAAGGGGCCTTGGCCCCCTTGAAGCGCAGGTGCATGCATGGTGCCCGAGGCGAGACTCGAAGGGCTTTCGCTTTGCGAAACCCCGGGCTTCGGGCGCATAGCGCCCTCGCCACGCTCCGCTACAAACAGTCCGCCGGCCTGTTTGCTTAACGTTTCGCGCGCTCACGCGAGTTCGGCACGAAAAAGGGGGCCTTGACCCCCTTGAACGCTCAGCTGCATGTATGGTGCCCGAGGCGAGACTCGAACTCGCACGTTGTTGCCAACGGTGGATTTTGAGTCCACTGCGTCTGCCAATTCCGCCACTCGGGCACGTAATGCGTGAGTTAGTTTATCACAGCTTTCTGTTGATTAGTCCGAAAATGGAACTTCGAGCATTTCGATGAGCTCGACCGAACGGAGCATCTCGCGCCGACGGCATCCACGACCGTCGACCGAGACCTCCCCCATCTGGTTGTCATAGGGATCCTCGCGCATACCGTCGAAGACGGGTTCAAACCCTGCCTGGAACCGGGAATTTGCCACCATGCGCCACGGATCGAGGTTACCAAAATAGTGGCGGCGGCGCCATTCCTCCCCCATCCTACGCGCCGAGGAACCAAACGAGACATCGGCGTTGAGCCAGCCAGTCTGCGGCGTATAAAACTCCGCCCAGTCATGCGGCCCCACCGAGTCGGGCGCAACGTACAGGCCGCTCTGCCAGCGGGCGGGCACACCGGCAATGCGGCACATGGTGATAAACGTGAGCGCCATAACGCCACAATCACCGCGAAGCGAATGCGCACAGTCATCGGCGATGGAGCCCAAAAGCAGATACGGCGGCTGATAGCGATAGTCGATATGCAGCGTCAAGTAATCATAGATAGCCCGAGCTCGATCGAGCTGGTCCTCGAGCCCGTCAACGACACGCTCAGTCAGCTGCTGCAGATACGGCGTGAACGCAATGTGTGGACGGTCCTCGGAAATGTCCTCGGGCAGCGATGTGTCCATACACGGATGCGCCGGAAGCGCACCCCCATAGATATCGTGATAAGCGGCATCGATTTGATAACGATAGATCACCGAGAACGAGCGATCGGTCGAGGAGACCCACGAAGCGGTACGCGCCAAGGCGTTCGCAGGGGCAATGACCCCCTCCGGCGTCATATCAAGAATCTCGATCTGAGACTGCTGGCGGCAGGCAGCGGCAACGGGAAGCCACGCGCGAACGGCCTCTCCTTCCAAAGCCCCGGGGACAGACACGCACGCCTTAAGCGTAATGGTACGAGACAGCCCGCCCTGCGTTTCCATCTCCTCGAGCATCTGGTTACGTAGCGCAATGCTATCCGTAGGATCGGGGCGCAGGCCCGGAACCTCCTTGGGATACACGCGCAAGGAATCAAGGAAATTGTCGAGGACGAATAGCTCGCCATCGATAAAACGCCAATCGATACGCTTGCGGTCAATCAGGTCGTCAAACTGCTTATCGGTAAACTCGGGCCATTCCTCGCGGATCATCTCAATAGCCCGATCACGCGACACCGAAAAATGAAGCGGCGTCTCGATCATGCGATACCGCTCGGCACGAACGCAGGCGGCAAACGAGGGATCAGGATTCTGCTTCAAAAGACGATCGCAAGCCGCAACCGCCTGTGTCAGATATCCAGCATCCTTGAGACGAAGAATCTCAGGCGGCAATCCGATATCGAGATGACGGAAATCATCGTCACAAACCTCAACAGAGCACCCAACGGGACCCTCGGCAACAACCTTCCCGTCAGCAGGCAAAATATCAATAACAGCCATAACCACTCCCAAGTAGTACGACAACCTGAGCCCATTGTACCGACATAAAAACAAAGCCCCCGACCAAGGAGCCCTCAACACCGATAAACGGTATCAATTCGATTATCTCAGCCCAGTAACCCTGTAGCGAGTTAACGAAGGAGGCCCCGTTCGCCCGGAGCTTTTCTCATTGCGCGACTTCTGGCAAAGCCAGGCGAGCGCAAGGGAAAAGCGTAGGGCGAACGGGGCCTCCGGCGGGAAAGTTAAACCGCTACTTACGCCTTGTTGACGGAGCCAAACTCCTCCATGAGCTCCCTGGTGCGAGCAACGATGTTGTCGCGACCAGGCTTGAGGAGCTTGCGGGGGTCAAAGCCCTTGCCCTGCTGATCCTTGCCAGCCTCGATGTACTCGCGGACGCCCTTGGCGAAGACGAGCTGCAGGTCGGTGTTGACGTTGATCTTGGAGATGCCCAGGGAGATGGCCTTCTTGATCTGATCCTCGGGGATGCCGGTACCACCGTGCAGAACGAGGGGCAGGTCACCGGTCTGGGCCTTGATCTCGCCCAGACGCTCGAAGGACAGGCCAGCCCAGTCGGCGGGATACACGCCGTGGATGTTGCCGATGCCGCAGGCGAGGAAGTCAACGCCCAGGTCGGCAATCTGCTTGCACTCAGCGGGGTCAGCGAGCTCGCCGTTGGAGGTCACGCCGTCCTCGGTGCCGCCGATGCCGCCAACCTCGGCCTCGATGGACATGCCCTTGGAGTGGGCAAGCTCAACGAGCTCCTTGGTGCGGTCGAGGTTAAGCTGGAAGGTCTCCTCGTGAGAGCCGTCATACATGATGGACGTGAAGCCGGCCTCGATGCACTTGAAGCAGTCCTCGTAAGAACCGTGATCGAGGTGAAGGGCGACGGGAACGGTAACGCCCGTGGCCTCGACGGCAGCCTTGACCATGTCGGCGCAGACCTTGAAACCGCCCATCCACTTAGCGGCACCAGCGGTGCACTGAAGGATCAGCGGAGACTTGGCCTCCTCGGCGGCCTGGAGAATGGCCAGGGTCCACTCGAGGTTGTTGGTGTTGAAGGCACCGAGAGCGTACTTGCCGGCCTCGGCCTTCTTGAGCATGTCTGCTGCGTTGACGAGCATAAAAGAAACCTCCTGTAAGGTTGCTCCGATAACGCCTGAGATTTTACCACGGCATACCCGCGCAGAAACGTTCGTTTGTTTACGAATATCGCCCGAATGGACTTTCCTTGATTATCAACTTTATCCGAACACCTCCCACATTCAT
>NZ_QSTQ01000038.1:0-6188 GCF_003438275.1 Collinsella sp. OM07-12 | reverse complement strand
TCGATCTGCTCGACGGGGTTGTTGCCGAGGGCGTTGCCGCCAAGGGCGACGACAATACGATCGGGCTTACCGTACGGTTTACTCATAGTGTTCGTTCACTTCCCAGCTACTAGCGAAGCGTCGCGTACATCATGGCCTTAATGGTATGCATGCGGTTCTCGGCCTCCTGGAACACACGAGACTGCGCGCTCTCAAAGACCTCGTCGGAAACCTCCATCTCGGTCACGCCGAACTTCTCGGCAATCTCGGCGCCGATGGTGGTCTGCGTATCGTGGAAGCTCGGCAGGCAGTGCATAAAGATGGCGCCGGGGTTTGCCTTGGCCATGACCTCGGGCGTTACTCGATAGGGAGAGAGAAGATCGATTCGGCTCTTCCACAGCTCCTCAGCCTGGCCCATACCGACCCAAACGTCCGTATAGATCACGTCTGCATCCTTGACGCCCTCGTCGATATCCTCAGTGAGCTGGATCGTACAGCCATTCTGAGCGGCGATCTCCTGGCAGCGCTCAAGAAGCTCGGGATCGAAGTGCGTGGCGCCCTCGACATCGCCCTTGGGTCCGCAGGAGCAGAAGTTAATGCCGAGCTTGGCGCAGATAACCATCAGGGAGTCGCTGACGTTGCCCTGCTCCTTGCCCATGTAAGTGAGCTTCATGCCGCGCGTGTCGCCGAACTCCTCACGCATGGTGAGAATGTCGGCAAGGGCCTGGGTGGGATGGTACTCGTTGGTCAGACCGTTCCAGACGGGAACGCCAGCCTTGGCGGCAAGCTCCTCGACGATCGACTGGTCGGAGCCGCGATACTCAATACCGTCATACATGCGACCGAGCACGCGGGCGGTATCCTCGATGGACTCTTTCTTGCCCATCTGCGACGAGCCGGGGTCGAGGTAGGTCACGCCCATACCCAGGTCCATACCGCCGACCTCGAAGGCACAGCGCGTGCGCGTGGAGGTCTTCTCAAACAGCAGGACAATGTTCTTGCCCTCGAGAAAGCGGTGTGGATAACCGGCGCGCTTCATATCCTTGAAGTTCTTTGAGAGGTCGAGCATGTACTCGATTTCCTCGGACGTAAAGTCAAGCAGGGTAAGAACGCTTCGACCAGAAAGATTAAGAGCCATGATTTGAGTCCTTTCGGTTGTTGGAACACACAAGGAGGGATGGGCGGCGCAGACGCACACGCGCCGCCCAGATACGCTAACGCTGACTAGATTTCCTCACGCCAGAACGGCATGGTCATGCAGCGCGGGCCGCCGCGACCGCGAGAAAGCTCCTCAGAGGGGGCGACGAGCAGCTCGACGCCGGCCTTGTAAAGAGCATCGTTGGTGACAACGTTGCGCTCATACACGCAGACCTTGCCCGGTGCGACCGCAAGAGTGTTGGAACCATCGTTCCACTGCTCACGAGAAGCCTCGATCGGATCGCCACCACCGCACTCAATCATGGTGATGTGGTCCATACCCGTCGCAAGCTCGAGAATATGTTGCAGGGTGCCCTCGAGCTCCTCGATATGCACCTCCCCCTCCGAATCGCCCCTGGTCAGGCGGTAGGCACGAAGCGTCTGGTAGATGCCGGGATAGACCGTGAACTTATCGCGATCGACCTGCGTGCAGACGGTGTCGAGGTGCATGTAGGCATAGCCGTGCGGAATCTTGATGGCATAGATGTTCTCGATCTCGGCCTCATCGGAACCCCAGAACATATTCTTGGCGAGCTCATCGATGGCTGCAGTCTGGGTGCGCTCGGAAATACCGATGGCGAGCGTCTTGGCGTTGATGTTGAGGATATCGCCGCCCTCGATATGCCACTCGCTGTTGTGGTCATACCAAATGGGGCTACCGGCGTAATCAGGATGGTTACGCAGCACCGTTTCGTAGAAGATTACTTCGCGATTGCGCTGATTCCAGTACATGCGGTTCATGGTAGCGCCCTTGCCCACGACAGCCAGAGGGTCACGGGAGAAATACGAGGCGGGCATGGGGAAGAGGACCATATCGTCGCCCTTCAGCTCATCGCCGTCCAAGCTGGCAAGAGAGCCGCCGACATGCGGGATCTCGAGGTCGCGCACATACAGTCCGCCCATAGCCGTGAGGACAAATTCCTTGTTGTCCTTGATGGAATCGAGCTTCTCGACAACGGCCTGGCGAAGGGCCGCGTTGGAGATGCCGGACTCCCCCATGAACTTCGTCATGAACTCTGCGCGAGTGCCCTCGACTTTGTCAAACGTCTCAGCGAGCAGCTCTTCCATATAGACAACCTCGGCACCAGCGCCGCGAAGAAGGTCGGTAAACTGATCGTGCTCTTTCTGGGCATAGTCCAAATAGAACGCGTCGTGAATCCAAACGCGGTCGAAATCCTCCGCCTTCATGTTTACAAGATCCATACCGGGGCGATGGACGCACACCTTCTTGAGGGCGCCAATCTCGCTATGAACGTTCAGTCCTTTGTTCATCTCTATCCTTCTTTCTCACAACTTGTATGTGGGGTTTTGCATTTACGGCAGGGGGATAAGACCCGAAACCGCAGTGAATGCCATGCAGATAACGCTTACGACCAGGAAGAATTTCCAAGCGACCTTCCACCACTGGCCTAGCGGAATCTTGCAGACGCCAAGACCGGCAACGAGCATCGCGCTTGTTGGCGAAATGAGAGACATGGCCGCGCTACCCATGGAAAGACCAGTAACTGCGGCCTCGGGGTTTAAGCCCATCAGCTCAACAAGCGGGCCGAAAATGGGAATCGTAAGAGCAGCGATGCCCGAGGAGCTCGGAACGAGGATCGACAGAAGGTTATCCACGACATAGAGGATGCTCGTGAAGATAACGGGCGGAACTCCAGAGAGAGCCGTGGCGAGCGTGTTGAGAATCGTATCGATGATGAGGCCGTCATTGGCGATTACGAGGATTCCGCGGGCGAGGCCAACAACGATGGCAGAGAACGCGAAGTCTGCAATTCCCTTAACGAACTCGCCAGCGATCTCCTTCTCATTCATCCCGGAAACAACACCCGAAAGAAGAGCCATGGCCAAGAAAATCGCAGAGATCTCGTTCATGTACCAGCCCTGGGTTACCAGACCCCAAATGATAGCGCCAAGTCCAAGCACGAAAATAACCATGACGGCTTTTTGCCTAGCGGTGAACTCGCTATCGAGGAGATTCTCGTCCGCGCCAAACTCTTTGCGCTTCTCGATATCATCGTGGAAAGCTGGGGATGCCTCGGGATTCTTCTTAACCTTGAGGGCATACATCACAACCCATGCGATGGCAACTGCAGTGAGCACGACAAGGGCGATAGTACGCAACCAAAGCTGGGGGTTGCCCTGGATACCGAGGATGCCCTGGGAAATCAGGACGTTGAACGGGTTAACGGTAGATGCGATGTATCCGATACGGGCACCCACAAACACCGTCATGAACGCTGTAATTGAGTCGAAGCCCATGGCCATCATGATCGGCATAAGAATCGCAAAGAACGGAAGCGTCTCCTCTGCCATACCAAAGGTGCTGCCGCCCAAGGCAAAAAGCACCATTAGGATCGGAATGATGAGGACGTCCTTGCTCTTGAACTTCTTCACCACTCGGGCGACGCCACTCGTGATGGCTCCGGTCGCCGTGATGACCTGGAAGGAACCTCCCACGATCATAATGAATGCAACGACCTCGACCGCTTGCTGGATGCCGATCGCAGGGGCCTCAAGTACTTCGAAGATGCCTTGGCGAAGATCGACCTCGTTGCCGTCCTCGTCCGTATAGACCTTATCGACAGGCTCATAGGTGCCCGAGACCGTTACCTCGCGACCGTTAACCTCCTGGCGCTCAAACGAGCCCGAAGGCACGACCCAGGTCAGAACGGCAAATACGGCCATCAAGACGAGAATGATGGTGTACACGTGCGGGACTCGAAGAGTGCGCTTCTTTTCTGTCTCTGCCATCTCTCCTCCTTAATTCAGGGGTTTTTCGTTGCCGGCAAAGCCATTGTGTCATCGCGCAAAACACCCTTCCGCTCCATCGACCGTCAGCGAAGCACATCGACCCGTAAACGGACTTTAGATTGACGTAATTTGTTAATTTGCTTTCTAGATTGATGTTTAACATCAATTACTAAGCCGGTTCGTGCCATTCACCTGTGACAGATATGATGTAAATTGAATCGAACTCGTAATGTGCCACTATGGAAGCAATAAATACTCATCGCCAAAGCGAGGTCACATGTCCGCATTGCATGTTCAAAATGAAATAGGAAAGCTAAAAAAGCTGCTTCTGCACTGTCCCGGCCCCGAAACGCGCAACTACCCCGACGGGCAGTTCAATCGGGTCTTTACGTTGCGTCCGTCTAGCAGCTCATTCGATCTTGATAAAGCCCTTAGGGAGCATCATGCTTACTCGGCGATGCTCGAGCACGAAGGGGTAGAGATTCTCTATCTTGAAAACCTTCTTACCGAAGCCCTTGATGCGACAGAGCAAGCGCGTCGCTCTTTTATCGATAGCTACATTTCAGAATGCGGCGCGCGGGGCATTGAGCTCGAGTCTGCCATTCGCGAGTATCTCGAGCGCATCGAAGGCTCCCGCGCCCTTGCTCAAGCAGCAGTCAACGGCATCCGCTACTCCCAGGTCTTCAACACAGATAAAGAGGTGTTCAGCCTCACGAAACTGACGGCAGACGCATACTCACCTGACGATCTTCTCGTAAGCCCCCTTAACACCATGTGGTTCACACGCGATCCGGCGAGCGTCATCGGCGAAGGCGTTACGCTCAACCACATGTACTGGCCAGAGCGCAACCGTGAGGTTATCGCCTACAAAACGATTTTTACCTATCACCCAGATTTCCGCGAGACCCCTCAGTTCTTCAAGCATGAATCGACTTACCACATTGAAGGCGGCGACCTGCACAACCTCAACAGCGAAAACATAGCCGTTGGAATCTCGCAACGAACCGAGCCGGCGGCGATAGACACTTTAGCAAATAACTTGCTGTGGGATGAGAACTCGACTATTGAGTCCGTATGGGCCATTCAGGTCCCCTACGATGACCTCTGCATTCATCTCGACACATATTTCACTCGCGTTGACTACGAGACATTCCTCGTTGCTCGGGAGCTTCTCGACCAAGCGCGAGTCTACCGCATTACGCGGGGCAGATCGGAAGGGACAACCCGTGCGTGTCATGTCGCAGGCGGACTGAAAGAAGCGTTGCGATTAGCCCTAGGTTCAAGTTCGTTGCAATTTATCCTTTGCGGTGGCTCAAATCCCGGAGCAGCAGAGGTCGAAAGGACCAACAATGCCACAAGCACCCTTTGTTTGGAGCCAGGCAAGGTCTGCGTATACGAAGAAAACGCCGAAACCAACAAAGCGCTGGAGCAGGCCGGTATTGACCTTATTCCCATCTCTATCTTTGAGCTGACAAACGGCTTTGGCGGCCCCAACTGCCTCTGCCTCCCCCTCGTCCGCACTTCATAACATGGGAACGGGTCAAAACATAAAGGCGCTTCGCAAGCGCGACCAGCTGACACAGGAGGAATTCGCGACACTCATCGGCGTCTCCAAAGAAACGGTATGCCGCTGGGAAAAGGACCGCTATACAATCCGCCGCTCAACGTTGCTCAAGATAGTATCGAAATTTAACCTGCAGCTCGACGACCTCACATCTGAAACCGCAGGGCTTGCCGCAAAGCTCGACCACGAGGGGCGGAAGGGGGAATCCAAAGAAGTTACTACTGATTCCCTTTGCGATGTATTTAAAATCTTGAAGAATGGAGGCAGAACGGGACTTAAACAAACCGGAATAACCGCGCTTCCCTCATCCGTATTCAAGAAACATCGCGGGTGCTTCTTTGTTCAAATGGACACGTCCGCCATGTCCAAATGCTACCCGATTGGATCCCTTCTCCTCGTGGATCCAAACCTGAAACCCTGGAACGGATGCTCCGTCCTCGCTTTGGCCGATAATTCAAGAATCGTCATACGTCGTTATAGCACCGGTACGAACACCGTGATGCTCTCATCCCACTCATATCGCACAGCGGAACCGGATATCGTGCTGGACAAACGCCGAATTAGGATTCTGGGAATCATCGTCTGGTTTCAGGCATCCCATGATCTGAGCATCTAACCAAATTTGCTCTTGTTTACCCCCTGCACACATCTCAAACAGCAAAAGCCCCGCAGTCGGAGCGGACTGCAGGGCTCATGA
>NZ_QSTQ01000037.1:0-6659 GCF_003438275.1 Collinsella sp. OM07-12 | reverse complement strand
TGACGGGGCAGAATGTCAATCCTGGTCTAACAGAGCCTTAAGAAATCCATCAGCGCCCGCACGACGGGCAAGGCCAAGCGCGCGATCAAGAAGGCCATCATCCCCGGTTACGACAAGAAGGGTATGGGCTGGCTGCGCGACCCCAAGAAGGCCGCTTACAACAAGGTCTACCGCAAGACCACATTCGGGCTCAAAGACCTGTTCAAGTAGGCCATAAGAGACGTTGTCCGAGCGGGGGCATATAATGACCTCGAACACTGATAGCACGGAATCGGAGGGTGCATGCGTCTTTTCGGCAACATCATCTGGATGCTCTTCGGCGGCATCTTCACCGCGCTTTATTGGTTCCTCGTGGGATGCCTGTTCTGCATCAGCATCGTCGGTATCCCGCTGGGGCGCCAGGCGTTTAAGATGGCGTCGCTCACGCTGGCACCCTTCGGCAAGACCATCGAGTACGGAGGCGGCGCGCCATCGCTTGTCGCCAACATCTTTTGGGTTATCTGCGCCGGCCTGCCCATGGCGGCGAGCTACCTCATCGCGGGCGCGATCAACTGCATCACCATCATCGGCATCCCCTTCGGACTGCAGACATTCAAGATGGCGAAACTCTCGTTGCTTCCCTTTGGCGCGCGTGTGCTCGGGTAGAGCCCAACGTCGGGTGCGTAACCAATCGCGATGCGCGCCAACCCCAGCACCTACGTCACTGGCCGCAACGAGGATCCTTGGCGCCAGGGCGCGTGACGTTCGAAGCCCCTCGCCGCAAAAGAGCACTCGGCAATCACTGGAAGGCATCGAGGCCTGCACTCAGCGCGGACCCCAATACAAACAGCAGCACAAGAGACAAAAACGGCCACCACGGGCAGCGGCATTATCGCTCCATTCACGGATTGAAGCCGCCGCCCCGTAAAACGTCATTTCCTTCTGCGCCATACTCTTGGAATACTCGAAACGCCGCGACGCGCAACGACGGCCGCTCGCGCGAGGGGCGGCAATTTGAAACGAGGGTCCCATGCTCAACGCAAGTGATGAAAAGCTGGTACGACGCTACTACCTTCTCCCCAAGGCCGCTTGGTATTCCTTGGCGTCCCTTTTTCTTACGGGCGGGATCGCGATACTGCTGGTGATGATCGACAACATCGGCCTGGGCTCCAAGGGTTTTGGGGACTTGCAGATGGTCGTCATGATCGCCCTCATGGTGGCCGAGGGCGCAGCGTGCATCACCTGCGGAATCGCCGCCAGACGCGGATTGAGCGGCGAGCGCTGGCAGGAGCTCGAACGCGCAGCCATCGGAGGCAACGCGGACATCGAGACGAGCGCGGCCGTCGGCGGTGGCATCGGCATGGCGGCTGCGGGGCGCCTCATCGACACCCTGGACAATGATGACCTCGACGCCCTGAGCTCAAGGTTGGAAATCGCCGGCGGCGCGATGGCGGCATACGGCTTCTTCAACACCATGCAACGCATGAGCAAGGCCGCCGCCGCGGTGGCGCACGCGCACGGCATGCAGCTCCCCGGGCTGGGCCGCACGAGGCTCATGATGCTCGGACTGCCGCTTGCCATCCTGACCCTCGCGTTTGTTCCGCGCTTTATCGATTCGGCCGCTCAGTCCTCCGCCGCGCAGCAGGCATCCGCCCGCACCATCGCCGCGTTCAACAACGCACTCGAACCGATATGCAGCTACATCATGGCCGACGACCCGCTCGAGCACCGCCAAGACAGCGGATACCGCGTGAGCGGAAACATCACCAACGTCGACGGCGACATCATCGCGAACGTATCGGTCGAGACAAACGAGCTCGGGGCCGTCGACAGCGTGATCTACAACGCCGATGTGGATATCAACCGCACACCCGAGGAGAACCTCGCGTTTGCCGAGGAGACCTTCTCTCGCTTTCACGCGGCGCTCGCCGATGTAGACCTCCAAGCGGAAGGCATCGAGCTGCTCGATACGGGGCTTGTCCAGACCCCGACGCTACCCGAAGAGTTCCGCGACGCATTCCTCGCCGGCGACTACTACACCGCCATCGACACGGACCTCGACGACACCGGGACCCTCCGCGCGTGGGCGCTGTTTGACACGGACCCGGAGGAGGAGTTCGACGAGTACTCCATGCCGCAAATTTCCATCTTCCTGGTCGCCAAAAACAGTTAGACGCCGCGGCTACGGGTGGAGCGCTACCAAATTTGACTAACTTGTAACCGGGTGCGCCTCCTAGACTGCGGCCCATGCGATATGACAGCACCGACAAGCGATGTAAATGGACGATATGTCCATTATCTTGCCCGCAGTTTGATAGCGCGCTCGCCACAGAGGCCTAAAGTGGCATCGAACGCGCTCGATTTTGATTGTGCCGGTTACAAGTTAGTCAAATTTGGTAGCCGCCTCGCCGCAAGGGACAGTGCGGGCACGCGAAAGCGCGCCCCTTCTCACATCGGCGGCGTGATTCTTGCCGATGCCCGAAGGGGCGCGCGTTGATTACAAGCAATATGAGTTACATCCAGCCACGAACCCAAGCAGCAAAATCATCTTGATGCGGGGCACCACCCCGGAGCCCCGCATCAAGTCGAGCTTGTTATCCCATCTTCTATTGGGCTCGATGCCCCGAACCAAATCGATCTCGTCGCCTCATCCCCGGTCGCGATCGGCGCCCCGCGCCCGACCAGACTCGCCGGCCCATCCCCAGCCAGGATCGGCACCCCACACCTGGCCGACCCCGTCGCCGCAGCTACTCTTCCCGATCGTTCTTGCTCGCGCGCTTCCAGTGCAAGCCGCGACCCAGGCGGTGCGCCACGCGCTCCACCTCGGCGTCACTCGTGAGGTGGTGTGGCTTCATGCGGCTCGTCACCGAATCGCGCCGCTCGAGCGCGATGGGCTCCATCACAAAACCCTTACCCGAGCGCATGTTCTCCTTCGCCACGCTGATCATCAGCTTGATGCGATTGAGCTGGTTCACCTCCGACGCACCCGGGTCGTAGTCGACCGCTACGATGTTGCTCTCGGGATGCTGGCGGCGAAGCTCCTTGATCACGGCCTTGCCCACCACGTGGTTGGGCAGGCACGCAAAGGGCTGCGTGCAGATGATGTTGGGCGCGCCGTGGTCGATCAGGTCGAGCATTTCGGCCGTGAGCAGCCAGCCCTCGCCCATGTTGTTGCAAAGCGACAACACCTGGCCGGCCTTTTCGGCCATGACGGGAATGGGCTCGGGGCGCTCGAAGCGCTTACTGTGCTCAAGCAGGTCCTCCACCGGCTTGCGCATCCAATCGACCAGGCGAATCGCCGCGTCCATCGTCGCGCGCTCGACGGCCGAGCTGCCCAGCTCGTTCTTTTGCACCTGCGCGTTGCTCATGGAGTACAGGAAGAAGTCGAGCAGGCCGGGGACCACGGCCTCGCAGCCTTCCGCCTCGATGACGTCGACCACGTGGTTGTTCGCCGTGGGGTGGAACTTGACGAGGATCTCGCCCACCACGCCCACGCGCGGCTTCATGCCCTCCCCCATGAGCGGCAGCGCGTCAAACGCGTCGATTGCCTCGCGCGACAGCTGCGTGTAGCTGCGGCGCGTGAACTTCGGGGCCATGCGGCGCGCACGGTCCATAAACTGCTCGAACAGCTCGTTCGCAGAGCCGGGGCGAGCCTCATAGGGGCGTGTGCGGTAGAGCATCTGCATCATGAGGTCGCCAAACAGCACACTGTACACACACGATTTGAGCATCGCGGGCGTCAGCTTGAAGCCGGGATTTTGCTCATCCAGCTTGACCGCAGACAGACTGATCACCGGGATGTCGGGATGACCGCTCTCGCGCAGCGCCTTGCGGATGAGTGCGATGTAGTTCGTCGCGCGGCACCCGCCGCCCGTCTGCGAGATCACGACCGCCGTCTTGGACAGGTCGTAGCGGCCGCTCTCGATAGCCTCCATGATCTGGCCGGTTACCAGAATCGACGGGTAGCAGATGTCGTTGTTCACGTAGCGCAAGCCGGCCTCGACGGCGCCGCGATCCGTGGACGGCAGCAGCTCCAGGTTGTAGCCGGCCGTCTGGAAGACCTCTTTGATGAGGTCAAAGTGGATGGGCGCCATCTGCGGGCACAGGATGGTGTAGCCCGCATCGCACATCTCCTCGGTAAAGGGCACCTTGGGGAACGCCGCGCTCTTGCTGGCGCGTTGCGCCTCGAGCGCATATTTGTGCGTGGCGAACACCGGCGCGTCCGTCGACGGCTCCACAGGTGCCGCGTCGCCCGCCTCATACGCGTCGCCAGCGGCCGCGGCCTCAGCAGCACGCTCGGCCTCCTGGTCCTTCAGCGCCGCCATCAGCGAGCGGATACGGATGCGCGCCGCGCCGAGGTTGGACACCTCGTCGATCTTGAGCACCGTGTAGATCTTGCCGGAAGCCTCGAGAATCTCCTGCACCTGGTCGGTGGTGAGGGCGTCCAGGCCGCACCCAAAGGAGTTCAGCTGGATGAGGTCGAGGTCGTTGCGCATGGTCACGAAGCGCGCGGCGGCATACAGACGGCTGTGGTACATCCACTGGTCGACCACGCGAATCGGGCGCTCCGGCTTGACCAGGTGCGCCACGGAGTCTTCCGTGAGCACCGCAAAGCCAAAGCTCGAGATGAGCGAGGGCAGCGAGTGGTTGATCTCGGGATCGTTGTGGTACGGGCGCCCCGCCAACACGATGCCGTGCCCGCCGTGCTCCTCGATCCAGTGCATGGCCTCCTCGCCCATGGTCTGGATGTCCTGATGGAACCGCGCGTCGGCCTCATACGCCGCGTTCACGGCGTCGTCGATCTCGGTGCGCGTGAGCTTGGGCCCGCGCACACGGCCGTGACCAGCCTCGGCGTCCGCCACGCGCTCGACGGCAAGCAGCTCATACAGGCGACGCTTGAGTTCGATCTTGTCGTGGTAGGGCACGAACGGGTACATGAACTCGACGTGCTTCTCGGTGAGGTCGTCGATGTTGAGGCCAAGCGCCGTGGGGTAGCTCATCACGATGGGGCAGTTGTAGCAGTTGCCCGCAGACGAGTCTTCCTTGCGCTCCCAGCGCACGCAAGGCATCCAGATGAAGTCCGGGTCCTTGGCGATGAGGTTCATCACGTGGCCATGGGAGAGCTTGGCTGGATAGCACACGGACTCGCTCGGCATGGACTCGATGCCGCTCTCGTACGTAGCCTTGCTCGAGTTGTCGGACAGCACGACGCTAAAGCCCAGACGTGTGAAGAACGCATGCCAGAACGGGTAGTTCTCGTACATGTTGAGCGCGCGGGGGATGCCCACCGTGCCGCGCGGCGCCTCGTCGGGGCTCAGGCAGGGACGGTTGAACAGCAGGTCGTTCTTGGCGGCGAAGAGGTTGGGCGCCTCGGATTTCTGCTTCTTGTGACCGGCGCCCTTCTCGCAGCGGTTGCCGGTGATGAAGCGACGGCCGCCGCCGAAGTCGTTAATGGTGAGCTGGCAGTTGTTGGAGCAGCGGCCGCAGCGCGCATGTTTTTGTTCCGCGGTGAGCGCGGCGATCTCGGGCGCAGAGAGCACCGTCGAGACGCCGTTTGCACCGGCGCGATCGCGGGCGAGCAGTGCCGCTCCGTAGGCACCCATGCAACCGGCGATATCGGGGCGCACGGCATGCACGCCGGTAAGCTGCTCGAATGCGCGCAGGGTGGCGTCGGACATGAAGGTGCCGCCCTGGACGATCACCTGGGTACCGATCTCCTTGGGGTCGCGCAGCTTGATGACCTTGAACAGGGCGTTTTTGATTACCGAGTAGGACAGGCCGGCGGCGATGTCGCCCACCGTGGCGCCCTCCTTTTGCGCCTGCTTCACGCGAGAGTTCATGAAAACGGTGCAACGGCTGCCCAGGTCAACCGGGTTTTTGGCCAACATGGCCTCGGCGGCAAAGGCACGCACGTCCATGTCCATGGACACGGCGAAGCTCTCGATGAAGCTGCCACAACCCGAGGAACACGCCTCGTTGAGCATGATGTGCTCGATCACGCCGTCGCGCACGCGCAGGCACTTCATGTCCTGGCCGCCGATGTCGAGGATGAACTCGACGCCCGGCAAAAACGCGCGGGCGCCACGCAGGTGCGCCACGGTCTCGATCTCGCCGGAGTCGGCCTTGAGCGCCTCGATGAGCAGGGCCTCGCCGTAACCGGTGGTGGTCACGTGGCCAATCGTGCAGCCCGCCGGGATGTGCTCGTAGAAGTCGGCCATGATGGTCTTGGCGGTGCCGAGGATGTCGCCGTTGTTATTGCCGTACCAGGTATGCAGAAGCTGGCCGTCCTCACCCACCATCGCGGCCTTCATCGTGGTGGAACCCGCGTCGAGACCGATGAACACGCGCCCGGTGTAGCCCGCGAGCTCGCCGCGCGGCACGACCTCCCGAGCGTGGCGCTCGGAGAACTCCGCAAGGTCCTCCTCAGTTGCGAACAGCGGGTCAAGGCGGGCGACCTCATCGCCTTGAGTGTCGCCCAAAGCGTCGATGGCCTCGATGAGCTCGCAAAAACGCACGAGCTTGGACGACTCATGCGCCATGGCGGCGCCCGACGCCACGAAGAGGTGCGCGTTGTCGGGCACGATGATGTGCTCGTCGTCGAGGTTGAGGGTGAGGTAGAAGCGGTGGCGCAGCTCGGAAAGATACTGCAGCGGGCCGCCCAGGAAGGCGACGTTACCGCG
>NZ_QSTQ01000036.1:0-6718 GCF_003438275.1 Collinsella sp. OM07-12 | reverse complement strand
CGGCACCGAGCCGTCAGAGGAAATGGAGAAGGGGGAGGCCTAGCGGCCTCCCCCTTTTTTGCGTTTACGGGGCATAAATGACTCATTTACGCCAGACGATTTAATTCTTTTTTGGTATTGAGCTTTTATTTAAAGAAAATAAAACGAATAACAAGGGCAACTGCTATGGCTGTAATGATCAAAAGCAGGATTGCCAGTCGATGTTGCTTGCGTCGTTTACTTGACGAAACGAAGATTGATTTGCCCTGTTTTGGCGTTTCTAGATAGCGAGCCGAGTTCGTCAAGGTTTGCTTTGGTCGAGGACCTCTTTGTTGATGAGCGGCGGATGCTTTCAGTGGCTCATCACTAACTGCGCTGTTTTTAGATAATGGTGCGTCTTTCAGATATACAGGGTCTCCCGAGGCGACGCCCATATGTTTACATCCCGTTTGGGCATCCTCGAGTGTTTGATATCGATTTCTCGTCACATACTCGGGCTCCGGATCATTGATGGGCCCTTGCGAGATGTGGGGGCGGTGGAACCGTGGCGGCTGCGTGGAAGTATCTTCCCCCTGCGTCGGCATAAACATTTTGTTCTGGTTTCGGTCGTCCATGATGCCCTTTAGCTCGTTACCAACAACGTGTACGCGCTCATTGTAAGCCCCTTGTTATTTGTAGCTGCGAACATACTCGTTATTTAAGCTCTGGTTCAAAGAACCTTAACCTTACTAAAACTTGAGTCATACACACTTAGATATGCTTATAGTACTGGACTCAAAAAACTTTATAGTCGATGTATATCTAAGCACTGTGTGGGCATATATAAGAGCGTCAAAAGAAGTCCCAGTCACTTAGAAGATGGCTCGGCAGTCCTTAAAAGGAGTGGTAAACATGGCAAGCATGGTTCCTTATCGTTCGGTTTTTGGCGTTCGTCCTTCTGCTAGCTCGCTGTTCGATCTGTTTGATGACATGACCGACCTTGCAAACAACTCGATTGCTTCCAAGGCGTTCCCCGTTGATGTCGAGGACAAGGGCGATGGTTATGAGGTCAAGGCGTATCTGACCGGCGTGGCTAAGGATGACATCGATGTTGAGCTTAATGAAGGCCGTCTGTCCATTAGCGTGAACGTTGTGGAGGACGAGGAGAACGAGGGCAAGAACTTCCTGCAGAAGGAGTTCAGCTCGTACAGCGCGACGCGCGGCGTGTATCTCAAGGACGCTTCGAGCGAGGGCCTCTCGGCTAAGTATGCTGACGGCATCCTGACCGTAACGGTTCCCAAGATCGTCGAGAAGAAGAACGTTACGAAGATCTCCATCGACTAACTTCGTTGGTGCTCCGCGCTATTAAAAGACAGCAAAAGGGGCTGGGAAGCGATTCCCGGCCCCTTTTGCTGTCTAGGACAGACTATTGAATGGTTGCTGGTCGATGCTGGCTTGCGGGGCGTATCGAGAGTTTTCGCGATCCTTGGAGAAGGGTGGCGGAACTGCCGACCTCGTCATCCAGGGTTGCGGCTAGAGCTTTGGCATAGCTTTTGACGGTAAGGCTCGGGCGATTGTTATCTTGGCTGATATGCATCGCAATGAGCTGTTCGGTGCGATCGGTGACGAGCCCACGCGCTGCGTCGGCGGCTTGGTCGTTAGAGAGATGGCCTTTTGCAGATAAAATTCGCTCTTGGAGGAAGCGGGGGTAATCTCCTTGGCGCAGCATGGCCACATCGTGGTTGCTCTCGAGTGCAAGAACTCGGCAGTCTTCGAGGGTGTCTATAGCTTGTTTGGTTAGCTCTCCGGTGTCGGTGGCAAAGCCAATGGAGTCATCGAAAGTGTCGAATCGATAACCGACAGGATTGATGACATCATGCGATGTTGGGTAGGTTCGCACGCGGATGCCGGCAATGGAAAGCGTGTCGCCGGGGTCAAATTCCTCTACGGGTAGATGTGCGAGGGTTTCTTTGCACGAAAGCGTGCCCCTGCTGGCAAAGAGGGGACCATGCCAGTGCTTGCACCATACATCGAGCCCTTTGATGTGGTCGGTGTGCTCATGGGTAATTACAAGCGCGGCAACGTCGTCTGCCGAGAGGCCGAGCTCCGCCATGCGTTTAAGTGTCTCGCGGCGGGACAGGCCATCATCGATCATGATGAGACCTTGCGGCCCCTCGATGAGCGCGCAGTTGCCTTTTGAGCCGCTGCCGAGGATATGAAGGTGCAGGCGAGACATAAGATTCCAAAGGATACAATGGGTGCGGACGAATAGAGGAGGAAGCGAATGCCAACGGTATCTCAGCACTATGGACATCATGCTGCGTCGAGGGCGGATGATTACGCCCTAGCGACGCGGCAGACGGCTGCTCCTGTGGTGCTCATGGTATCAGGTGGTGCGGACTCGACGGCCTTGCTTCTTATGGCATGCACATCAAAGTTGGATATCATGGACGGGCGCGGCGTCGCTTCCATTGCGCGCGAGCGTCTGCACGTACTGCATGTAAATCATCACCTGCGTGGTGAGGCGTCCGATGGCGACGAGGCCTTTGTGCGCGAGCTCTGCGCGCAATATGGCTTGCCGCTGTGTGTTGAGCATGCCTATTTTGATGATGAATCGGGCAATATCGAGGCGGCTGCCCGCGAGGTACGCTATGCCGCGGCACGGAGATACGTTCGTGATCTCTGCGCCCAGACGGGCGCACCGCGGACGGCGGCCCGCATCTGTACGGCGCACACCTCATCGGACCGCGCGGAAACGTTTTTGATGAATGCGATTAAGGGGTCGGGGCCCGCTGGTCTATCGAGCATTCCACGCCGTCGGAACATCGTGGTACGCCCCTTGCTCGACCTCACGCATGATGAGCTCGTGAACTATCTGCAGGTGCATGGCCAGCTGTGGCGGGAGGATGAGAGCAACGAGGACGTTTCGTACCTGCGCAACTATGTGCGCCACCGGGTGATGCCGGTGGTGGCACAGCGCAACGCGAACGTCTGCAAGACGATTGGTGCCGCTTGCGAGATCCTGGGCGACGAGGATGCGTTTTTGTCTCAGCTTTCGGCTCAGGCGTTTCGAAGCTGCCTGCGCAAGGAAGTGGCGGGTGCGCTGGTCCTCGACGCGCGCCGCCTTGCCGCGGCCGAGGTGGTGATTGCCCGGCGCATGGTGCGACTGGCAATTAAGCGCATCGACCCCGATGCTCGGCCGGAGATGCGGCATGTGGAGCGCGTGCTCGCCTGTGTTGCCGAGGGTGCGGGCTCGGTCACACTCCCGGCGGGAATTGATGCGCGCGTGGAGTTTGGAATGCTGGCACTCAAGGCCCCGGTGGCGCGCGAGGGCTTAGTTGCCGACTGGGTCTCCGTTCCCGGGCGCCTGTCTTTGGGGGCGGGGCGTATGCTGGTGGCCGAGCCGATGGCCGTTGAGCCGGGATACGATGTCGTGCATCGAGCCCGCGAGCTTGTGGCTGCCGGAGAGGTAGCCGCTATCGTGGATGCGGCGGCCTTGGGCTTTGCCGACCGCGATAGCGATCGGATGCTCGCTGGCTCGTGCGGAGAGATTCCCGCTGAGGCTCGATCGGCGCGCTTGTGGGTGGATAACCCTGTGCCGGGGGATGTGATGTGCCCGCTGGGAATGAGTGGTCGAAGCAAGAAAGTGTCCGACCTGCTCAACGAGGCGCGCATTCCCGTTTCCGAACGCTCTGGCGTGCCCGTGATAAGAACGGCTCCGGGGGGAGCCGTGGTGTGGGTTGCGGGCGTTCGGGCCGACGAGCGTTTTAAATGCACGGCCGCAACGCGCGTGGCATATCTGCTCCGCGTAGTCGATGCGGAATAGCGCCTTGCGCCTACTATTCTGTGCGACGTTGACGGTATTCCCGCGCTGATGGCGCACGGGCTGGTAAATATACCCCGTGCGCTGCTAGAATGTGTAGTTCGCGTCCATACGGCGGTGTGTGGGCGATAAGCACAAGAAAGGGTTGTCATGGCTTCTCAACATCCGGATATCGAGAAGGTTCTGTTTACGCAGGAGGATATCGACGGTATCGTTTCTCGCCTAGGCGAGCAGATTACTCGCGACTACGCGGGTAAGGATCTGGTGCTGATTGCGGTCCTACGCGGCGCCGTGGTCTTTATGGGCGACCTGATGCGCAAGATCGAGCTGCCGACCAACATCGATTTCATGGCTGTTTCGAGCTATGGCGACGGCGTGAAGTCCTCCGGCATCGTGCGTATCATTAAGGACCTGGATATCGACATCCGTGGCCGCGACGTGCTGATCGTCGAGGACATTCTGGACTCGGGCCTGACGCTCAAGTATCTGATGAAGAACCTCGAGAGCCGCAAGCCCGCTTCTCTGGAGGTCGCCGCCTTCCTGTGGAAGGACGTTGAGGACCGTACCTCGGCCGTCACGCCCAAGTATGTTGGAACCCATTGCCCCGATGCCTTTGTGGTGGGCTACGGCCTCGACTATGCCGAGCGCTATCGTAACCTTCCGTATCTGGGCATTTTGAAACCGGAGGTTTATTCGTAAGATGCCCGACGACCGTAACGATAACAATTCCCAGACTCCCCGGGAGCCTAAGATCCCGGGGATGCCCGGAGGCAAGAAGCCCACGCGTACGGGCTGGCTGTATTTTA
The DNA here is from genome assembly GCF_003438275.1 of Collinsella sp. OM07-12. Lineage (NCBI taxonomy): Bacteria > Bacillati > Actinomycetota > Coriobacteriia > Coriobacteriales > Coriobacteriaceae > Collinsella > Collinsella sp. OM07-12. The sequence continues at coordinate 2,131 of NZ_QSTQ01000036.1, read as the reverse complement.
TTTTGGCTTGCGCGCTTCTGGGCTACGCCTTCTTTAACATGGGCTCCGGCTTTGCCAATTCCAGCAATACCGTAAAGCTCGCGACGAGTGAGATGGTCAACGCCATTAAGCAGGATCGCGTCGAAGATCTGACCTATACGGTTCAAGACGGAAGCGTGACGGGTCATTACTGGAAGACGAAGAAGGACAAGGGCGACACGAGCGAGCTCAAGAGCTTCTCCTCGACCTATGTCGGCTCCGATTCGCTTGCCGAGCTTATGGCGGAGCACCCCGATACCAAGTACATCGTCAACACCAATGACCCCGATTTTTGGGGCGACCTGGCGATGAGCGTGCTTCCGACGATCGCCCTGATCGCCATCATGTTCTACTTTATGCGCCAGATGATGGGCGCCAACAACAGGAACATGCAGTTTGGCAAGACCAACGCCAAGACCAACGAGGCAACGCGCCCCAAGGTCAAGTTTGAGGATGTTGCCGGTGTGGACGAGGCGGTCGAGGAGCTCGAGGAGATCCGCGACTTTTTGAGCGATCCGGATCGCTATCGAAAGCTGGGCGCCAAGATTCCGCGCGGCGTGTTGCTGGTGGGCCCTCCGGGTACTGGTAAGACCCTGCTGGCCAAGGCCGTTGCCGGCGAGGCGGGCGTGCCGTTCTTTAGCATCTCGGGTTCCGACTTTGTCGAGATGTTCGTGGGCGTCGGCGCCAGCCGCGTGCGCGACCTCTTTAAGGAGGCCAAGTCCCAGGCCCCGTCGATCATCTTCATCGATGAGATCGATGCCGTGGGACGTCAGCGCGGAGCCGGCTTGGGCGGCGGTCACGACGAGCGCGAGCAGACGCTCAACCAGCTGCTGGTCGAGATGGACGGTTTTGAGGAGAGCGAGTCGGTCATCCTGATCGCCGCCACCAACCGCCCCGACATTCTGGATCCGGCGCTGCTGCGTCCCGGCCGTTTTGACCGCCAGGTTACGGTCGACCGTCCAGACGTAAAGGGCCGCGAGCAGATCTTGCGCGTGCATGCCGAGAATAAGCCGATGGACGAGGACGTTAAGTTTGAGAAGCTCGCCCAGATGACCGTTGGCTTTACCGGCGCCGATCTGGCGAACCTGCTCAACGAGTCTGCGCTGCTGGCCGCTCGCCGCCATCGTTCCGTGATATCGATGGACGAGGTCGAGGAATCGATGGAGCGCGTGATTGCCGGTCCGCAGCGCAAGGGTCGCGTGATGACCGAGGCCGAGCGCACCACGATCGCCTACCACGAGAGCGGTCACGCCCTGGTTGGTCACATCCTGGAGCACTCCGATCCGGTCCACAAAATCTCGATTGTCAGTCGCGGCCAGGCCCTGGGCTACACGCTGCAGCTTCCGCAGGAGGACCACTTCCTCAAGACCAAGAACGAGATGCTCGACGAGCTTGCCGTGTTCTTGGGCGGCCGCGTTGCCGAGGAGCTCATGTGCGACGACATCACGTCGGGCGCGAGCAACGATCTGGAGCGCGCGACCAAGATGGCGCGCGAGATGGTCACGCGTCTGGGCATGAGCGAGGAGCTGGGCACGCAGGTGTTTGGCGAGGCGCAGCATCAGGTGTTCCTGGGCCGCGATTACGCCGATCACCAGGATTACTCCGAGGAGACGGCGCGTCGCATCGACATTGAGGTCCAGCGCATTATGCGTGAGGCCCATCGTCGTGCGGTCGAGATTTTGGATGCTCGTCGCGATCAGCTTGACCTGATGGCGAAGGTGCTGCTTGAGCGCGAAACCGTCGAAGGCGACGCCGTGAACGCCCTGCTCGACAACGAGTGGGATGCCTACCTTGAGCGCGAGGGCGATATCCTGGCAGCCAAGGAGGAGCGCAATGCCAAGGCGGCCGGCATGCCGACCAAGAAGCGTGCGCCTCGTATGAGCGAGGAGGAGCTGGCGGCCGATGCCGCGGCATTTGCGCAGGCGGCCATGCAGGAGGATGCCGACGTCGCATCTGAGGATGCTGACGATGTCGAGACTGCTGACGCAAAGAAGGCCGACGGCAATACTGACGTCGACGAGTAATCTTTGTCACAAAAGCCTCCGCGGGGAAACCTATGGAGGCTTTTTCTTTGGCTCTGTTAGACCAGGATTGACATACATGTGTCCCCACG
>NZ_QSTQ01000035.1:0-7075 GCF_003438275.1 Collinsella sp. OM07-12 | reverse complement strand
TGAAGAAGGGGGAGGCCTCGCGGCCTCCCCCTTTTTGCGTTTACGGGCTTTTGTCTCACATAGTAGCTGTGTTTTATAACCCTCGTTTGTCGCATCTTCTGTGAACGGGCTACAATAACTTAGTCTGTGCGATATGGAGGTGAACATGGCTGAAGCTGGTATCGGCGTTGATATCGTCGAGATTTCCCGCATGAAATCAATTCTTGAAAAGACGCCGTCGTTTGCTCGGCGTGTGTTTACCGAAGAAGAGCGTGCGTATTGCGATGCATCATCGCGTCCCGCTGCTCACTATGCTAGCCGCTTTGCTTCGCGTGAGGCGGTGCTTAAAGCTCTTGGCACGGGTTTTAGTCAAGGCGTGGGTCGCAAGGATGTTTCGGTAACGCGTGATAAACTCGGCAAACCGAAGGCTCTGCTTTCTGGTCGTGCTCTCGAAATCGCCCAGGATTTGGGTGTTGTCGAGGTCGCCCTTTCTATTACCCTTACGGGTGACTTGGCTGTCGCTAATGCCATTGCAATCACCGAGGATGCTCGACCTAAGCCTAAGGAAGAAAAGGTGAGCAACAAGAAACGCGTTGCGCAGACATTTAAAGAGGCTCGCTCTGTTTTAGATGAGCTTGAACAGCTGCAGAATTCAGCATTGACGGAGCACCTGGGCGATGCTTCGCAAGATACGCTAGGAGCATAGATGAAACCGGTTTTGAGTACCGAAGAAGTCGTTCGTCTCGAGGATATCATCGAACGCGAAGGGACTTCGAAGGCCGAGCTTATGGAGCTAGCGGGTGAGTTTGCCGCCAACGAGGTCTTGAAGCTCAATCCCGATCGGGTTCTCGTTCTGGTCGGTTTTGGTAATAATGGCGGCGACGGTTGGGTTGCCGCCGATATCCTGAGCCACAAGGGTGTGGACGTGGATATCGTTTCTCCGGTTGAGCCGGATGAGATTCCTGCTGCTCTGGCACGTCATGTTGCTCGTCGAACTGCCGGCCGCGATGTGCACGTTTGCGTCGGTCCCTCGCGTGACGAACTCGTGGTTTTGATCGATAAGGCCGATGTTGTTGTTGATGCCATTTTTGGTACCGGTTTCCACGGGAATCTGCGTGCGCCGTTCTCCATTTGGATTCCTACGGTCAATGAATGCGCCGATTGTGTCGTATCCATTGATGTCCCCTCGGGCCTGAATGCCGAGACGGGCGTTGTTGATGACGACTGCATTCGTGCCGAGCGCACGGTGACGATGATTGCGCCCAAGATTGGTCTGTATAGCGCTGATGGTCCTGAGTATGCTGGAGATTTGACCTGCGGCAATCTTTACGACCGTCTTGACGAGGTCATCGATGATGTCGACCACGCCGCCGAGATTGTCGAGCCCGGTGACTTAGTTGATTACTTTGCTCCGCTACCATCGAATATTGATAAGTATTCCCGTGGCTCTGTGCTTATTGTCGCCGGATCTGCGCAATATCCTGGTGCTGCCATTATGGCGGCCAAGTCTGCAGCTCGCGCGGGTGCTGGTTACGTGGCAGTCGCGGCTCCTGACGCCTGTGCCAATCTTATTCGCATGGCACTTCCTTCGATTCCCGTCTTTGCTATTCCGTCTGATTCCCGCGGCTCCTTTGGCGCCGCTGCGCGCATGACGGTGTGCGAGATCGCAAAGAAGTACAGCTGCGTGCTGTGCGGTCCCGGTATGACGACGTCTGCCGGCGCTATGCAGGTGGTTTCGGGCTTGCTCGAGCTTGATGTACCGCTAATTTTGGACGCCGATGCACTCAACTGCCTTGCTAAGATTGCCATTGACGGTATTGATAGTAACCCCGAGATGTATCGCCGCGAGCAGCCGTTGGTTATGACACCGCACTATCGTGAGCTTTCGCGTCTGGTTGCCGGTGACGAGGTGAACGACCTTGGTACCGCGATTGCGGCCGCGCAGAAGGTTGTTTGGGCTGCAGGCTCCGACAATCTGGTGGTCATTGCCAAGGGGCCGACGACGGCTATCTGTGGTGTTGAGCGCGTGCTGCTGCCACTTTCGGGTCCGGCTTCTCTGGCAACTGCCGGTTCGGGTGATGTTCTGGCGGGTATTTTGGCCGGCACGCTTGCCACCATGCGCGACGAGATGGATCGTTGGGAGTTGCTGTATTCGTACGCCGTCGCACTTCACAGCTACGCCGGTTTTGCCGCGGCGACGGAGTATGGTGAGAAGAGCGTTATCGCAACCGATCTTATCGACTTGATCGGTCCTGCCATGGAGCTGGCGGCAAAGGACGCGCTCGAAGATCTGGGAATCATGGACGAAGGGTCGGATGACTAAGCATGAATAAAGCCGATTTGACGCGCTGGTCCTGGGTCGAGATCGACCGCGGGGCGCTCCGTCGCAACACGAGGGCCTATAAGAACTTGTTGAATCCGCGTCAGCGCCTGTGCTGCGTGGTCAAGGCCGATGCTTATGGTCATGGAGCTGTTGAGTGCGCCAAGATCATGTATTCGGCCGGTGCCGACATGTTTGCCGTGGCGACGGTTAACGAGGGCGTTGAGCTCCGACAGGGCGGGATTGCGAAACCCATCCTCATCCTAAGCGAGCCGCCTATCGAGGCCATTCCGACGTTGCTCGAGTTTGATATCATGCCCTCGGTCTATACGTCCGACTTTGCTCTTGCGTATGGCGAATGTGCCGTCGCGGCGGGCAAGGTGGGCAAGTATCATCTCGCCATCGAGACGGGCATGAACCGCATTGGCGTACATTACACGCAGGTGCTCGACTTTGTCCGCGGTATTAATTTCCATCGCGGTATTCAGTGCGACGGCGTATTTACGCACTTCGCCACGGCCGATGAACCTTCGGGCTGGGACTACAAACTGCAGTGTCAGCGCTTTACCGAGGCCGTTCAGGCCATTAAGGATGCGGGCTTTGAGTGCGGTATCGTGCACTGCGCCAACACGCCGTCCTCGATGCTCGACCCCTCGATGCATTTTGATATGATTCGCGCCGGCGTCGGCTTGTATGGCATGCAGCCGTGCGAGCTGAGTGGCCGCGTGATGCAGCTTGATCCCGTTATGAGCGTCCATGCGCGCGTGACGCGCGTGGCACACCCTGCGATGGGCGAGGGCGTGGGCTACGGTTTTACCTACCGCGTACCGCGTACGCGCGTTCAGATCTGCACGCTGCCGATCGGTTATGCCGATGGCCTATCGCGTACGCTTTCCAATCGTATGGATGTGCTGTATCGCGGCGAGCGCGTGCATCAGGTTGGCAATATCTGCATGGACCAGTTTATGGTCGCCATTCAGTCCAACCCGGCACACGAGATTCCCGAGGCCGAGTATGGTGACGAGATGATCATTGTCGGCCGCGATGGAGATGCCGAGATTACCATGGACGAGATGGCCCGACTGCGCGGAACGATTAACTACGAGGTCGCGTGCGGCTTTGGCATGCGTCTCGACAAGGTCTACGTGTAGGAGCCGCTATGGGCGTCATGCACATCCCCGGCCATACCCATCAGGCACCACGTGAGGTCGCACTCGAGGAAATTGAGGCCGTTCTGGGCGATTGTCACCTCTGCCAGCTCTACCAGTCGCGTCACAATATCGTGTTTGGCGTTGGAAACCCCCGCGCTCGCGTGATGTTTATTGGCGAGGCGCCGGGCCGCAATGAGGATTTGCAGGGCGAGCCCTTTGTGGGGGCGGCAGGCGAGGACCTCAACGGCATTTTGTCGCTGGCGGGGCTCAAACGCGAAGACGTCTACATTGCCAACGTGCTTAAGTGCCGCCCGCCGGGAAACCGCAATCCGCGCCCCGAGGAAGTGCTGGCTTGCTCACCGTTTTTGCGCGAGCAGATTCGAAGCATCTGGCCCGATATCATCGTGACGCTCGGCAACCCCGCAACGCACTTTGTGCTCAAGACCGAGATCGGCATTACCAAGCTGCGCGGCAGGTTCCATCAGATGGGGCATTTTGTAGTTATGCCCACGTTCCATCCGGCAGCAGCGCTACGCAATCCGGCGTGGCAGGAGCTGCTGGAGGAAGACTTTAAGATGCTGGGCGACTATCTGGAGCGACATCCCGCGCCAGAGGACGCCTCGGAATAATAAGGAGCATGTATGTCCCTGGAGCGCCTGGGGGTAGGTATTTACAAAACGACTTGCGCTGCCGATACGGAGTACTTTGGCGAGCTAATTGCACCGTGCCTTGAGGACGGCGATGTGCTCATCCTGACCGGTGGCCTGGGAGTGGGCAAAACTCACTTTACCAAGGGCGTCTCGCGCGGTTTGGGCGATGGGCATATGGTTACGAGCCCTACGTTTGCGCTCATGGCCGTCCACGATCAAGGTCGTATTCCGCTGTTTCACTTTGATCTATACCGCTTGGAGCATGCCTACGAGCTCGAGGATACGGGCATTTTTGACGTGCTGGGCTATGAGGGCGCTTGTCTACTGGAATGGGGCGAGCAGTTTCAGGATGAGCTGACGGACGAGTATCTTTCGGTGACGCTTAAGCGCGACGAGGACGATAGCGACGTGCGAACGATAGCGCTCGAGGCGCACGGCGAGCGCGCGAAGGAGCTTTCCCATTTGATAGATAAGGCTGTACAAGATGAGCTTGCATAACGACAGCGCGCTGGTGGTGGCGCTCGATACTTCGACCGACATGCTTGCCTGCGCGGCAAGCTGGATTGATGCGCAGACGGGCGAGGCGAAGCTGGTGAGCGGGGACCATCTGTGTCGCCGTCATGCCAACGTGGAGCTCGTGAATACTGTTGATGGCGTACTGGGGCAGGCCGGCCTGGATCGCAGCGATGTCGGCTGTTATGTGGTCGGTCGCGGCCCGGGTTCGTTTACGGGCGTGCGTATCGGCATCTCCACCGCAAAAGGTCTGGCGCGCGGTGCCAACGTGCCGCTGCTGGGCGTGTCGACGCTTGACGCTTGCGCCTGGACGGCATGGAAGGCCGGCGTGCGCGGCAAACTCGGTGTGCTTGCCGATGCCATGCGCGGCGAGGTGTATCCGGCGCTGTATGTGCTGGGGGACGAGGGCCCTGAGCGCCTGTTTGAGCGTGAGCGCGTGGCCAAGGCGGCCGCGGCGCTTGACGGGTGGCGCCAAGCCGCAGATTGGGGTCAGGTAAAGCTGACCGGCGATGGCTTGGTGCGTTATGGCAAGCTGCTGAGTGAGGGCGAGACGGCTCGCTGCGTGGAGCGCGACCTTTGGTGGCCTTCGGGCGAGGGCTTGCTGCTGGCGCATGCCACGGGCGACGGTGATCCGGCTCGCGTCTTGCCGATCTATACGCGCCTTTCGGATGCCGAGGAAAACGAGCGCAGGCGTCTTGGCCTTGCCGAGAGTGCGCAGAGCGAAATTACGGGTGTTGCCGATGAGCTCGCCGGTCGTCATCTGCAGTTCCGTCCCATGGGCGCGGCGGATGCCGAGGGCGCGAGCACACTGGAGGCTGCCTGCTTTGAAGGTGCCGGACACGAGGCGTGGACGCCGGGCATGTTCCTGTCCGAACTGGGCGAGGACGTTGCTGCGCCGCGTAGTTGGTGGGTGGCACACGACGACGGCAAGCTGCTGGGCCTTGCCGGCGGTATGGTCGTGGACGGTGATGTGCAGATTCTGGATGTCGCCGTCGACCCGGCACATCGCCGTGAGGGCATTGCCCGCAAGCTGCTGTCGCACGTGAGCTATGATGCCCAGATGCTCGGCTGCACCACGGCTTCGCTCGAGGTTGAGGACGGCAATGAGGGCGCGATTGCGCTCTATAACGCTCTGGGCTTTACCGAGGCTGGCCGTCGCCGCGGCTACTATGGTGCCGGCAAGGACGCCATCGTCATGACGGCCCCGCTGCCCCTGGTACTTCCGGTCGACAATGCTTCGCCCGAGCCGACGGCGGCAGAGCAGCACGTATGGCCGCTGCCTGCGCCTGGGCGCTCCGAGGGGGAGCGTGCCGAAATTGAGCGCCGCCGCCTAGTGCTCGCTATCGAGAGTTCCTGCGACGAGACGGCCGTGGCGATTATCGATGCGGATGGCAATATGCTGGCCAACCAGGTGTCGACACAGATTGATTTCCATGCCCGCTTTGGCGGCGTGGTGCCCGAGATCGCCTCGCGCAAACACGTTGAGGTGATTGTGAGTGTCGTGGATGCGGCGCTCGAGGATGCCGCAGCATCGCTGGGCCTTACGGGCGGAGCCATTGCACCAAGTGAGCTTGCCGCCGTGGGCGTGACGCAGGGTCCGGGCCTGGTGGGCGCCCTGGTGGTGGGCGTCGCCTTTGCCAAGGGCTTTGCCTACGCTGCTGGCAAGCCGCTCGTGTGCGTCAATCATCTTGAGGGTCATCTGTTTGCCAACCTGCTGGCGCAACCCGACCTCAAACCGCCGTTTATCTTCACGCTTGTCTCGGGCGGGCACACCATGCTCGTGCACGTGAAGGCGTGGGGCGACTACGAGGTGCTCGGTGAGACGCTCGACGACGCTGTGGGCGAGGCCTTCGACAAGGTAGCCAAGGCGTTGGGTCTGGGCTATCCCGGTGGCCCCATCATCTCCAAGCTGGCCGAGACGGGTAATCCCCGCGCGATCGATTTCCCCCGTGCGCTTAACAGCAGAGGAGACTATCGCTTCTCGCTTTCGGGCCTTAAAACCGCTGTGACGCTCTACATTGAACAGGAGACCAAGGCCGGGCGCACGATTCACCTGCCCGATCTGGCAGCTTCGTTTGAGGCAGCTGTCTTTGACGTGCAGTACAAGAAGGCCAAAAACGCCCTGCACGCTACCGGGTGCAAGGAGTATTGCATTGGTGGCGGCGTCTCGGCCAATCCGCATCTGCGCGAGATGATGATCAAGAAGCTTGGACGTCAGGGCATTCGTGTAACGGTGCCGCCCTTGTCCGCCTGCACCGATAACGCCGCCATGATCGCGGAGGTCGCTCGCCGTAAATTCGACCGAGGAGAAATCTCGCCGTTCGACGTCGACGCTGATCCGAACATGACGCTGTAGTCGTGTTCGTGCGGTCCCCGGCGCTGCCCGGGCGCCAGCGGCCACATATGAACTTTCCTGCTCGGACAGTCCTGCTCACGACGGAGGCCACATTAAGTGGCCTCCT
>NZ_QSTQ01000034.1:0-9953 GCF_003438275.1 Collinsella sp. OM07-12 | reverse complement strand
TCGATCTGCTCGACGGGGTTGTTGCCGAGGGCGTTGCCGCCGAGGGCGACGACAATACGATCGGGCTTGCCAAGAGGCTTAGACATTGCTGGAATCCTTTCTGTAAAAGGCCTACAACCCATTAATAACCCGCGTCCGTGCGATACGCGAGTTTATTAAGGTTTATATTCTCTTTATCGCTCATTTTATTCATTTTGAAAATAGTGGAGCGGTGAACGGTCGTTTTTATCCGCTCAGCGTACAGAACCCCAGCTCAGACATATCTACGCCATTTACGTGCGACTTTATTTGAATACAGCAAGGATTATGTTGGATTATACAAACTATATCTCTGCTAAACACAAAACGGACAGCATAATATCTTACTCGCACTATACGAGATTCTATGCACTTATAGGACGAGTATGCATCCCTGCAAAAACATGGGGCTTTTCATCCAACAAAAAGGATAGTCGATCGTGCTTCACCCTGCGGTAAGCGACTGTGAACAAGTTGCGCTGTGCCCAAGCGTCCAAAAAAATCTAAACAGGGATATTGCTTCGGCTCCCAAGGCGTGATACTTTAGCCAAGTACAGCACGGGCTGGGGCGGCAGGCATCTGTCGTGAAGTTTGGGTTCGGCGACCCCGTGGCTGTCTTCTCCTTTATCCGCCAGCGAGCCCCTTGAGCGACGGATTGAGGAGGTCCTTACTATGACAAAAATGCTCAAGATTACGCTGAATGGTGAGACGTTTCTCGCCGACATGCTCTGGGACAAAGCGCCCGAAGCATGCAGATTGTTCGAAGCGTCCTGTCCGGTCGAGTCGCGCATCTTCTCGGCAAAGATTTGCGATACCGAGGTGACCTATCCCGTATCGGGCCCCATCGCCAACTACGAGCACATCGAGAATCCCGTCTTTAACGAGCCGGCGGGTGCGATGAGCTGGTACGGCGGCTGGTCTTCGGTCTGTATCTTCTTTGATGTTTGCGAGCCTTTTGGCACCTGCAACATGTTTGCCCGCATCTGCGAGGCCGACCGCGAGCGCTTTGCCACCGCTTGTCGCAACATTTGGGACAATCAGGGCATGTACATCAAAAACGAAATCGTCGAGATCGAAGCGGAGGCCTAAAGATGATGAATATCGACACCCTGCTTGTACTCGACCTTGCAGAGTACACCACTTCGCTAGAAGCCCTTGCCGACCAAATGATGCTTGAGGAGCCGCGCGATATCGACTATATGCGTCGCCGCAAGCTCGACACTGGCCGCGAGTTCGCAGTATGGAACTTTACCGTCGGCTACTGCATGAACGCTGCCGACGCCCTTTCGCTCCTGCGCGCCCAGGCAGCCGAGAACGTCAACGGTAACACCGCCGACTTGGCCACCCTCAACAACAGCGCCGCGCGCCTGTGCGACTGGTTCTCGGGCGCCTTTGACGTCACCGGCAAGATGGACGATACGACCGCCGTCCTCGCCCGCAGCCGCGACCTCTACGCCCAGGTCGAGACCCATGAGCAGTTTGCCGCCCTCACCCGCGCCACCGAGCGCTATCTGGTCCAGCTGCAATTTTGGGTCGATCGCCAGATTCCCTGGCCGGCCATCAGCGACCTGGTCCACGGCTACCGTCTGCGCACCGAAACCGGCGAGACAAGGTAAACCGGACTAGCAGCACCAACCACACCCCATCACGGGGCCCAAAGTAGTAATCAAGAGGCTGGAGACGCAAGCAACAGCGTCCCCAGCCTTTTTGCATGGTACCGCGCCGGTTCGATGGCTTTGAGACCTAAGCGAATCTTCGCTATCTGCCAATTTCTGTATGATTTGGGTCATTTCTAACTGCCAATTTTTGTACTTATAGGGGCAATCCTATCTACCAATTTTTGTCATTTAGGAGTTTTAATGCCACCCAGTAAGATCATTGATGGGCTTTTGAACTGGCAAAACAACTCCAATAAGGCGTTGCTTGTTATCAGCTCCCCCTCTATACCCAGAGAAGCGCGTGGTTTCGCGGCAATGCCGCGAAACAGCAACCGGGACAAAAGGCCCTGCCAACCACGCCCCCCGTTCAGCCCCACAATCCGAGGACGTAGTCGTAGCAGGATCTGAGGGCTGACCTTCGCGGACATTCCGCAGGACGAAAGAACCCCCGCCGCACGAAGTGCGCAGCGGGGGTTCTTTCATGTCCGAGGACGTCCGCGAAGGTCAGCCCTCAGATCCTGCGGTGAGAGACCTAGGCCTCGTTGTACACCGTCTTGAGCTTCAGCAGGTGCTGGTAGCGATCCATGGCGGCCTGCTCGTTCTCCTTGAAGAGCTCCTCGGCGCGCTCGGGGAAGGAACGCGTCAGCGAAGCGTAACGGGCCTCGTTCATCAGGAACTCCTGATAACCGCCCGCGGGCTCCTTGGAATCGAGCGAGAACTTCTTGCCGGCAGCAGCCTCGGGGTTGAAGCGGAAGAGGTTCCAGTAACCGCACTCGACAGCCTTCTTCATCTCGGCCTGGCAGTTCTGCATGCCGCCCTTCTTGATGGAGTGCATCTCGCAGGGGCTGTAGCCGATGATGAGGGACGGGCCGTCGTAGGCCTCGGCCTCATGGATGGCCTTGAGGGTCTGAGCCGGGTTGGCGCCCATGGCAACCTGTGCCACGTAGACGTAGCCGTAGCTCATGGCAATCTCGGCCAGAGACTTCTTCTTGGTCACCTTACCGGCAGCGGCGAACTGAGCGACCTGGCCCAGGTTCGAGGCCTTGGAGGCCTGACCACCGGTGTTGGAGTAGACCTCGGTATCGAAGACGAAGACGTTGACATTGTGGCCGGAAGCCAGGACGTGGTCCAGGCCACCGAAGCCGATGTCGTAGGCCCAGCCGTCGCCGCCGAAGATCCAGAAGGACTTCTTGGTGAGGTAAGCCTTGTCGGCGAGGATCGCCTTGGAAGCGTCGCAGCCGCACTTCTCGAGCTCGGCAACGTAGGCAGCGGCAGCGGTCTTGGAAGCCTCGGCGTCGTTGACGGAGTCGATCCAAGCCTGGCCGGCGGCCTTGAGCTCGTCGGACGGACCATCGGCAGCGATGATGTCCTGGGTGGCGGCGATCAGCTTGTTCTGGACGGCCTCGTAACCGACAGCCATGCCCAGACCGTGCTCGGCATTGTCCTCGAACAGGGAGTTGTTCCACGCCGGGCCGTGACCGTCCTTGTCCTTGCAGTAAGGAGCGGTGGCAGCGGGGTTGCCCCAAATGGAGGAGCAGCCGGTGGCGTTGGAGATGAACATGCGGTCGCCGGCGACCTGGGTCACCAGACGTGCATAGGCGGTCTCGGCGCAGCCGGCGCAGGAGCCGGAGAACTCCAGGTAAGGCTGCTTAAACTGGCTGCCCTTGACGTTGGCCGCGATGAGCTCCTTCTTCTCGGAGACGTTCTCGACCATGTAGTCCCAAACGGGCTGCTGGTCCATCTCCTGCTCGGTGGGAACCATCTCGAGGGCGCCCTTGGGGCAGACCTTGACGCAGTTGGTGCAGCCCATGCAGTCGAGCGGGGACACGGCCATGGTGAACTTCATGCCCTTGGCCTTGGGGCCCATAGCGTCGAGCGTGCGGGTAGCCTCGGGCGCGGCGGCAGCCTCGTCCTCGGTCATCGCGAACGGACGGATGGTGGCATGCGGGCACACATAGGCGCACTGGTTGCACTGGATGCACTTGGTCTCGTCCCAGTGGGGAACGACCACGGCGACGCCGCGCTTCTCGTATGCGGAGGCGCCCAGCTCAAACTGGCCGTCGGCGCAATCGACAAAGGCGGAAACGGGCAGGCTGTCGCCATCCATGCGATCGATGGGCTCGAGCAGGTTCTTGACCTGCTGAGCGATGGCGGACTTGGTCTCCTCGGAGAGCTCGACGGGAGCGGCATCCTCGGCGGTAGCCCAGTCGGCCGGAACCTCGAACTTACGGAAGGCGGTAGCGCCAGCATCGATGGCCTTATGGTTGGCGTCGACGATGGCCTGGCCCTTCTTCATGTAGGACTTGGTAGCCGCGTCCTTCATGTACTGCAGGGCGTCCTCGGCGGGCAGGACCTTGGCCAGCGCGAAGAAGGCGGACTGGAGCACCGTGTTGGTGCGCTTGCCCATACCGACCTTGGCCGCCAGGTCGATAGCGTCGATCAGGTAGACGTTGACGTTGTTGTTCGCGATGTAGCGCTTGGCCACGGCGGGCATGTGCTCGGCGAACTCCTCGTCGCTCCACTGGCAGTTGACCAGGAAGGTGCCACCCGGCTTGACGTCGCGGACCATCTTGAAGCCCTTGACGATGTAGCTGGGGTTATGGCAGGCGACAAAGTCGGCCTTGGTCACGTAGTACGGCGAACGGATCGGGGAATCACCAAAGCGCAGGTGCGAGACGGTGACGCCGCCGGTCTTCTTGGAGTCGTACTGGAAGTAGGCCTGGACGTATTTGTCGGTGTGGTCGCCGATGATCTTGATCGAGTTCTTGTTGGCGCCGACGGTACCGTCGCCACCCAGACCCCAGAACTTGCACTCGATGGTGCCGGGGGCTGCGGTGTTGGGCGCATCCTCGGCCTCAGGCAGGCTCAGGTTGGTCACGTCGTCGACAATGCCGATGGTGAACTCGCGCTTGGGCTCGTCCTTCTTGAGCTCCTCAAAGACAGCAAATGCGGACGCGGGAGGCGTGTCCTTGCTGCCCAGGCCGTAACGGCCGCCGACGACCTTGATGCCCGTCTTGCCAGCCTCGTAGAGAGCGGAGACGACGTCCTGGTAGAGCGGCTCGCCGATGGAACCCGGCTCCTTGGTGCGGTCCATGACGGCGATCTTCTGGACGGTCTCGGGGAGAACGTCGACGAAGTGCTTGATGGAGAACGGACGGAACAGGCGAACCTTGACCAGGCCAACCTTCTCGCCGTGAGCGTTGAGGTAGTCGATGACTTCCTCGAGCACGTCGCAGAAGGAGCCCATGCAGACGACGACGCGGTCAGCATCGGGAGCGCCGTAGTAGTTGAACAGGCCGTAATCGGTGCCGAGCTTCTCGTTGATCTTCTTCATGTAGCCCTCGACGACGGCAGGGAGCTCGTCGTAGACCTTGTTGCAGGCCTCGCGGTTCTGGAAGAAGATATCGCCGTTCTCGTGGCTGCCGCGGGTGTGCGGGTGCTCAGGGTTGAGCGCGTGGTCGCGGAAAGCCTGGACGGCGTCCATGTCGCACATCTCGGCCAGATCCTTGTAGTCCCACATGGCGACCTTCTGGATCTCGTGGCTGGTGCGGAAACCGTCAAAGAAGTTAAGGAACGGGGTCTTACCCTCGATGGCGGCAAGGTGAGCCACCGGCGAGAGGTCCATGACCTCCTGGACGTTGCCCTCGGCGAGCATGGCGAAACCGGTCTGACGACAGGCCATGACGTCGGAGTGATCGCCAAAAATGTTCAGGGCGTGGGAAGCGACGCAACGCGCGGAGACATGGAAGACGCCCGGGAGCTGCTCGCCCGCGATCTTGTACATGTTCGGGATCATCAGGAGCAGACCCTGAGAAGCCGTGTAGGTGGTGGTCAGAGCACCGGCACCCAGCGAACCGTGAACGGTACCGGCTGCACCTGCCTCGGACTCCATCTCGACGACCTTGACCGGGGTGCCGAAGATGTTCTTGCGACCCTGGGCCGCCCACTGGTCGACATGGTCGGCCATCGGGCTGGACGGCGTAATGGGATAGATTCCCGCTACCTCGGTGTACGCATACGAAACATATGCGGCCGCCTCGTTGCCGTCCATAGACTTAAACTTACGCGCCATATACCCCTCTCCTCTCATATAGGTATACAGGCCCCGGCGATCGCCGGGATGTTGGCGTGATGGGATTTTCGCTGTTGCTTCCATCATCTGGCAGGCAGACTGAGCAGCAGGTACATGGCGTGGAGAGAAGGCATGCCGAGGCGAGGGGCAGCTGATGCACCCCACAGACTCGACCGCCCGTCTTGCACATGACCGAGCGCTGCAAAGGCCGCATGCCGGATGCTCCCGGGCACGCCCCGGCGATGGGAAGCGCCCGCAACGGAAATCCGCATGCGGGTTTATTGTACCCCGCCGCCAAGCTATATTTCGTCAAATATAGGTGGGCGGTAATAGGTGGGCGGTAAAGGTTTACCTTGGGTGACCGTCAAGGGCCAAAATGGCCCCTCCATCCCCGGGCGACTGGCTCTGGCGCGCCAAGGAGTGTCCCCAAGTGCCGGCAGAAAAGGAGCGTCCCTATCTGCCGGCTAGAGGGCACCGAAGAGGATGGCGTAGGTAGTGGATTCGCCGAGCTTGAGCTCGTCGCCGGGATTGAGTTGGGCGGAACGACCGGGCTCGACCTGAATGCAGACACGCGTGGCCCCGTTTACCACCACGGTTCCGTTGGTGGACGACAAGTCCTCGACGTGCCAGATATTTTGAGCATCGCACCAGATATGGGCATGGCGGGCCGAGACATCGTCGCCGACGTCGGTAATATCGCCCTCACCAGTGGCCAGCGCGCCAATCTCAACACCCTGCTCACTCGGCTGAATCCAGCGCGGGGCGCTCACGACAAAACTGTTTTGTATGCGCAGCAAGCCCAAAGGGTGCGCCGGGGCGGGTTCGCGTTCGCCCGCGGTCATCGACATGCCAAGCGAACGCGGCGTGGATGTGCCTCCGCCACAGGTCGCGTGCGCGTAGTCGATGGCATAGTTCACCGAGGACCGCACATCCGCCGAACAACCGACGGCGACAAACAGCACCAGCACGGCCTCGGCGCGCTCGGCGGGCAGGAGTTCCGCCGCCTGGGACAGGCGATCGAGCGCGTTGCGATAGAGATTCGTGTCCTGGTGGCACTCTTCGAGCGCGCGTACCATCGGTTCACCTGCAGGACCGCAGACCATATTGATTACAGCCGTGGAGTCCATGGGATTGCGCTGGCGCAGGGCCAGTTGCGACATAATACGCGCAGCCGAGGTACCGTATTCGGCAAAGTAGCGCTGCTGAAGCGTGCCGACCGGCGCGCGAACGATAAAGCGGGAAACCCAAGAGCGATCGGCGGCTCGGCTCTGCGGGCTGCGGCCATCGGCGAGCGGACGGGACGAAAGCACCAAGCCACACAGCTCGATATGGCTCAGATGCGCCGCGCGCTTAAAGATATCAAACATGGCGCCGCATGGGGTGAGCTCAACTTGAGATGCCATGACCTAGTCCTCCTTGGTCGTAGAAATAGAATCGGACGATACTTCGACAGGTCCGCCAAAAGTGCGGGCAGCTGCGGCGCCACCAGCAAGCGGAGTCGCCATCTGGGCTTTTGTGCGTCGCGGTGCCGAAACGGGAAGTTCAAAGGCAAAGCCCATCGCAAACAAAAACCACGTAAGCGTATAGGTTGCAATCAGAGCGGCAACAAGGCCGCCCATCACGGCGCGTTGAGAAAATACGCTACATGCAGCCACAGCCAATACCGGAACCTCGCAGGCAGAAAGCGCAAGCACACCCTGCAGGAACCCCGAGCGCCGATCGCGCGCAAGTGCCCCCGCGGCAACGCCGGCTATGCCTGGCAGCGCCAACGCCAGTGCGGCAATAATACCCGGTAGCGACCCAGACCACACGAGCGATCCCAAAGTCGCCGTCACGCGAGCGCCCGATGCCAGCAGCGCGGCCGAAACCACGACCACAGCCCAAACCACGCCGCAGACGACCGCCGCGCCGACCATCAGCGCGCGACGAACCGCGCGGCCGGACGCATCCATGGGGCACGGCGTGAGCGGCTCGCCACGGAGCGAACGACCGACATTTTGCGCATAGTGGTCACAAAACGCCGAGAGCGCCGCCTCGACCGCCGCCGGCTCGGGACGATCTTTTTGATAGCTGGACAGACAGGCCATCACCACGTCGAACAGCTGGGCATCGACAAACGCCAGTGCATCGCGTAGCTCCTCGGAATCCGGCTCAAGCCCCAGCTGCTGGGCCTGCTCGGCCGCGGCGAGCGCCACATCGGGCTCACGACGAAGCAACTGAGTCAAATCGCAACCGGGCGCATGGGCACCAATGGGATAGTCGGGCCGCGTGTCCATCTTGAGACGGTAGGGGCTGGCGATGTCGCGCGTCTTTTTGCGCGAACCCGAGGCGCCCGAAATGCTCGGCACGGCTTCGTATGGCGCGACGCCGGCAATGAGCTCGTAAACCGTGCTTGCCGCGGCATAGACGTCGATCGCCGGCGACATACGCAAAGCGCGCAGGTCGGGAATATCGTCGGTGAGCATCTCGGGCGGGGCATAGGCAACCGTCGCGCGACGCAGCGTGGCATAGCGCTCCGTAAACGACGCCTTGCCGCCGGCACCGGCCACGGCCGACGCAGGCTCAAGCGCCAGCGACGAGCCAAAGTCGATCAGGCACAGGTCAAAGGTGCCCTCGGCAAGCTGCCGGTCAAGCGGTAGACGCGCCGTACGCACCATAATATTAGCGGGCGAGATATCGCGATGGACAAAGCCCTCACCCACCAGGCTCATACGGCAGAGCAGATCGAACAGGTCGCGACCCAAACGCGCCGCCACAAGCGGCGACAGGCGTCCGGCATCGTCCACGGCGAGTCGCGAACGCAAGCGGGCGAGCGTCTCGCCCTCGACCCATTCCATGACAATTGCAGGCACACCGTCGACCTCGCCCCAGCCATAGAGGCGGGGAAAGCCCTTAAGGCCCGAAAGGGCGCGATGGCATTCATATTCCTCGCGAAACGCCGCCTTGAACTTGGCGACCAGCGCCTCGTGAGTTGCATCGTCGTCAAACTCATCGCGCGTCGGCAAGATGAGCTGCTTGAGCGCCACGGCCTCGCCTTGGGCGTTGACGGCACGCGTCACGCGGCCGATACCGCCACGGCGTATGGTGGCATCGTCGGCAAACAGCATCGTAAAACGACGCAGATAGGCAGGCAGTTCGTCCTGACCGAGCGCAATGGCCGGCTCAAACCCGTCGACACGCGCCAAGCGCAGGCCGACCATGGGATCGCGACCGAGCGATTGTGGTGTGGTGGATGCAAGATCGGTCATCATAGGGCAAGCGCCGCCACGTTATTGTTGAAGTTACCGAGCGCGACGTCATCATCGCCGTAATGGCCGACCCATTGACATAGGTTGGTGTAACAGCCCCACAGATTGGCGTACTGCTGATACCACTTTGACCGGGGCGAGAATGTCTGACGACCGAACTCGGCTCGAATGACAAACATCTCCCCGACCAGACTGTCGCACGGCCTGGGATCTCCCGTAGAGTTATAGGTCGAAACCACGTCATTGGCACGAGAAACATAGCCGTCGAGCATGTTGTACTTGGTCACAAGCCAACTGTGAATGCTCTCTTCCTCAGCAGCGGAAAGGCCACCGGAGTTTGCATCGTTGTCAGTGTTGCCGCCCGTCGAGCCGCCGTTTCCAGACCCTCCGGCAGAGGAACCCGATCCTGAGCCGCCGCCCGAACTCGACGAATCCGAGCCGGAGCCAGAAGTATCCGAGCTACCGGGCTTTCCGGACTGCTGGGCGTCCTGCTCCTTCTGCTGCTCGACCTTACTCACCGTTGCCGCCACGCTATTGTTAGACAACCGATCGATGATCTTGGTGTTGGTGAGCACGATGGTTTTGCCATTGGCAAGCGTGACTTCGTTGTCTGGGGCCTCGGCGCCGTTCGCGTCGTCGGTGCCAAACACAATATGCGCGACCACACTTGCCCAAGCATATCCAGTCGTGGTGCCCAGGTCACTTTTGACCTCATGCCCCACGCGCGGTTCGCGTGCGGCATGCGCCTGCATCATGGACGGCACGGTCATGCCATAGACAGAAACGCCAGCTATGACCAGCACCAGCGAGCAAGACAGCAGTGCGTACGCCCGCGGCGCCAAGCCCAGTCGGCGTCGCATGCGCACCGCGGCGCCGCGCTTTGTCTGAGTGCCACCGGGCCGCATGCGTTCTCCTCCAATCAGAACCACCCTTAAAAAGGGTGGTTTGCTCTTAGGG
>NZ_QSTQ01000033.1:0-10672 GCF_003438275.1 Collinsella sp. OM07-12 | reverse complement strand
TGGGGACACATGTATGTCAATCCTGGTCTAACAGAGCCTTAAAAAATCATCGAGAGGATCGCCTGTTCGAAAAGTTGTCAAAATAGCCGCGCCCCAAAAAGACTGGTTATTGGGCGTTGACAGTTGGCGAGCCGTAGGTAAAATATCGACTTGTCCTGGGGACGTAGCTCAGTTGGGAGAGCGCTGCCGTCGCATGGCAGAGGCCGAGGGTTCGACTCCCTTCGTCTCCACCATTGGATTTGATAAGCCGTCGACATTGTGTCGGCGGCTTTTTTTGAAAGAAAGGGCTGCACCATGGCCGAGCTTGAGTCCCAACCACTGTCTGCCGAGGAGCGCGCCGAGTTGGAAGAGCTCCGCGCCGAGAAGGCTCGTCGCGAGGCCCAGGAAGAGGCACGCCGTGAGCGTGAGGAGCTGGCCGCCCTGCGTGCCGAGCGCGAGAAGGCCGAGGAGGCCGCTGCGAAGGTTGCATCCGAGCCTGCGCCCGCGCCCAAGCCCGCGCCCGCACCCAAGCCCGCCGCCGCGAAGCCCGCGCCCGCCGCACCCAAACCTCAGCCTAAAAAAGCCACTCACCCCAAGCCCGTCGAGCCCAAACCGAGCCGTGACGAGATGACCTTTGCCCAGCGCATGGTCACCTCCAAGGAGCCTACGGGCGAGAATGAGATCCCCGGTATGGCTCCGGCCCAAAAAATCATCATCGCACTCGCCCTCATCGCGTTTATCGTCTTTATGGGCTACACGATCACGGGCAGCATGGGCCTGCACTAACCTGTTCGCGCCGGGCTCCATGTCCGCACGCCCGCCTCGCCCAACCTTCAACCTCTGCACAACGCATCCGAAAGGTCGCCCCATGGCTTTGACCGACATCTCGCATCCCACCGACATCGCAATGCTCACCGATCTGTACGAACTCACTATGGCCCAGGGCCTGTGGGAGAGCGGCAAGGCCAATGAGCTGGGTTGTTTTACGGCGTTTTACCGCGACCATCCCTTTGGCAGCGCGTATGCCATCATGTGTGGCACCGCCGAGCTGCCCGAGCTGGTCGAGAACCTGCGCTTTACGCCCGAGGACATTGAGTACCTCGCTTCGCTCCAGGCTCCGGCCGGCGGCGCGATGTTTAAGCCTGCATTCCTTGACTACCTGCGCAACTTCCGTGCGCACGTGAATATCGACGCCGTGCCCGAGGGCGAGCTCGTGTTTCCGCGCGAGCCCATGGTGCGCGTCACCGGTCCTGCGCTCGAGTGCCAGCTGCTTGAGACGGCGCTGCTCAACATCGTCGGGTTCCAGACACTTGTCGCCACCAAGACGGCGCGAGTGGTGCTGGCGGCGGACGGCCGTCCCGTGGCCGAGTTTGGCCTGCGCCGAGCCCAGGGTCCCGATGGCGGCCTGGCCGTTGCGCGCGCGAGCTACGTCGCCGGCTGCTCCTCTACGTCCAATGTGCTCGCCGGCCGCCGCTACGGTATTCCCGTCTTTGGCACGCATGCGCACAGCTGGGTGATGAGCTTCGATTCCGAGCTCGAGGCCTTCCGCGCCTTTGCCAAGTCGAGCCCCAAGAACTGCACGCTGCTCATCGACACCTACGATGTGCGCGAGGGCTGCGAGCATGCCATTACGGTTGCCAAGGAGATGGAGGCGGCGGGCGAGCGCCTGTCGGCTATTCGCATTGACTCGGGCGACCTCGCCAAGCTCTCCAAGTATGTCCGCGGTCGTTTCGATGCCGAGGGCCTGCCCTATGTGGGGATCTCGGTTTCTAACGATCTGGATGAGTACACGATTCAGTCGCTGCTCGACCAGGGCGCGCCCATCGATAGCTTTGGCGTGGGCACCAAGCTCGCGACCTGCTACGACCAGCCGGCGCTGGGCGGCGTGTACAAGCTTTCCGCCCGTCGTGCGAGCGAGGCCGACCCGTGGACGCCGGTGGTCAAGCTCTCCGAGCAGCCCTACAAGCGCACGATCCCGGGTGTGCAGCGCGTGCGCCGTTATTACGACGGCTTTGGCGGCCCGGTCTGCGACATGATCTACGACGAGGACCATCTGGCGGGGGAGGGCGCCGCGCGCGGCAATACCCTCGTGGCCGTGAATGATGCCGCCCTGGTGACCGACGTGTCCGAACTTGAGTATCGCGAGCTGCTGGTGCCGATCGTGCGCGACGGCAGCGCGGTGGCTCCGCGTGAGAGCATCCAGGACGCGCGCGAGCGCTGTGCTTGGGCGCTTGACCATTTGGACGCCGCTTTCAAGCGCTTCCTGTACCCGCAGACCTATGTGGTGGGCATGGAGCAGGGCCTGGCCCGGGTGCGCGACGAGCTCGTGCGCAAGAACATGGCCGCGGCTTCTGCCTTTCCCTGGGCAAAATGATTCGAAGGGGACGGAGGAAAACGGACTATTTTCCCGCTTGCTGGTTCGTCCGTTCGCTGAACATTCGATTGGTTTAACGTATGACGACTTCTTATAAAACGATGGTGGTAAAGATCGGTTCGTCCACGGTGGTGGGGGCCGACGGAAAGGTCAACCGTGCCTTTATCGGTGGACTTGCCGATCAGGCCGCAGCGCTGCGCAAGCTCGGCTGGCGTCTGGTCGTGGTGAGCTCGGGCGCTATCGCCTGTGGCTATCCCGTGTTGGGCTTCGACCGCAAGCCGGTCGGCGACCTGCCGAGCCTGCAGGCCTGCGCCTCGGCTGGTCAGTGCATCATCTCGTCGGCCTACGACGAGGAGTTCCATGCGCGCGACCTGCTCACCTCGCTCGTGCTGCTCACGCGCCACGACACGGCGCGCCGCACGTCCTACCTGCACGCGCGCGACGCCCTGCTGCGCCTGGTGGAGCTGGGCGTGGTGCCGGTTGTCAACGAGAACGATACCGTCACCGTCGACGAGATCAAGTTTGGCGACAACGACACGCTGGCGGCGCTTGTGAGCTGCCTGGTTTCTGCCGATCTGTGCGTGACGCTCTCGGACATCGATGGTCTTTATACTGCCAATCCGCATGAGGACCCCACGGCCGAGTTTGTCCCGGTCGTGCATAAGATCGATGCCAAGATTATTGCCTCGGCGGGCGATTCTTCGACCTCGGTGGGTACGGGCGGCATGATTACCAAGATTCGCGCGAGCCGCATCCTGATGACGGCGGGCATTCAGAGCGTGATTTGCTCGGGCGAGGAGCCCGATGCGCTCGTGCGCCTCGCCCGCGGAGAGAGCGTGGGCACGCTGTTCGATCCGCCGGCGGAGCGTCTGGACATCGCACCCCGCAAGCTGTGGATCGCACTGGGCGACAAGGCACATGGCTCGGTGACGGTCGATGATGGTGCTGCGAAGGCGCTGGTCAGCCGGGGCTCTTCCCTGCTTGCGGTGGGTATTCGCGAGGTCGATGGCGCGTTTGCCGAGGGCGATGTGCTCGACGTGTGCGACCCGAGCGGCATGGTCGTCGCCCGCGGTATCGCCGAGGCCGATTCGGACGTGCTGGAGCTTGCGGCCGGCCGCCGCCAGGATCAGATTGTCAGCAACCGCCTGCTGGCGGATCTGGCCGAAAAGCCGGCGATACACAGGGATAACTTGATCGTATTTGCATAAAGAAAGACAGTGCTGTGGATCGTTTCCCGCAGGGCTGTCTTTTTCGTGCCGGCACTTGGGGACGTTCCTTTTGTTAGAAGATCCGGCGCAGGTCTCCGCGGTTGAGGGCTTCGTCGAAGAGGTGCTTGAATACCACGCTGCCGTGCAGGCCGTCGTGCTCGAACTCGTTGGTCACCCAGGCGTGCGAGTTGCCCACGCGGCTGAGCGTGTCGAGCTGCATGCCCGAGTCCACGTACATGTCATCGAAGTATACCGCGGCCTGGAGCGGTACCTCGTTACAGGCCAGGCGCTGCGGGTCGTAGATCTTGTCCCAGCTGGTGTCCTCCATCAGCAGGTCCATCGCCGGCTTGAAGGGCTTAAGTTCGGGCATCTGCTCAAACATCCACGGGAACATGGCCTCGCCGGTAAACATGAGCGGGCGTGCGAGGGTGTCGAACTCGGCACGATGGGCTTTCTCTTCTGCTGCGGCCCAGCGAATGGGCATGGTGTCGCCGTCGGCGTAGATGAACTCCTGCAGTGTCCAGTACAGCGGGTTCGTGCGCGTATTGGTGCGCTCGAAAGCGCGCATCAAAAAGCTGTCGGATACCGAGGCGCCGCAGCTCAGCGTGCCGTCACCATCAACAAACGCGTGGTCGATAATCCAGTGCATGCGCTCAAAGCTCGGCTTCATGCCAAAGTCGCTGCCCATGAGCTGCAGGCGCTCGACCGTCATCGGCGAACCGTCGGGCAGTGCGGGTTTTTGCACCTCGATCGCATCGGCCAGCGCCGCCACGCGCTTGACATCGGCGGGGTAGCGGTCGTAATACTGCTGGGTCTTGGCCGCCATGCGCGGGAAAGTGTGCGCGTAGACCTCGCTGGCGCTCGCCGGCACGTGCGGAATGCCGCCGCAGGTAAAGCTTGCCGTCACGCCCTCCGGGAAGAGGGACAAATAACTCAGCGTCAAAAATCCGCCGTAGCTCTGGCCGATCGTGACCCAGGGCTTGCCGCCAAAGCCCACCAGACGCAGGTACTCAAAATCGCGCACGATGGAGCTGGCGAGGTGACGCTTGAGAAAGTCTGCCTGCGAGCGGGCCGCATCGGCGCCGGTTGCCTCCGCGCGCTCGCCCAGGGCTGCGATCGTGCGTCCGTCAACACAGCTGCTGCGTCCGGTGCCGCGCTGGTCGGGCAGCACGACACGGAAATGCTTGACGGCCTCCTCGATCCAGCCGTCGCTGGTGGGCGACAGCGGACGCGGGCTCTCGCCGCCGGGGCCGCCCTGCAAAAACAGGAGCAGCGGCAGATCGTCGTTGATGCGGTCGGGTGCGCAGACCACGCGGTAGAAAAGCTTGATGCTCTCGGGCGCGCCGGCGATGGGCGCCGGCATGGCGCCGCGGCGCATGGTGCTGCCGACGGCCAAAAGCATTGGCTCAAGGCCGCGCCAGTCGAGAGGGACATCGATGCTGTGGTCCTCGACATACAGGCCGGGGACGTGGTACGAAGTGATGAGCGCCATGTAATGCTTCCATTCGTTGCGGTGTTTCGGGTTGACCAATTCTACCGCCGTCGGCGAGGATGCGCATAAATCGGCTACCATGGTTGGCAAACATCTAAGAGAAAGGGCCGCCCATGTCGGTCGATATAGCCACGTATGTCCACGATCTTGCCGTCGAGGCCAAGGCCGCTTCTGCCGCGCTTGCCACGGCGAGCGATGCCCAGCGCCAGGAGGCCGTGCGCGCCATGGCCGCGGCGCTGCGCGACGGTGTCGATTGCATCATTGCCGCCAACGAGCTCGATATGTCTGTCGCGCGCGATGCGGGCACCTCGGCCGGACTGCTCGACCGCCTGCTGTTGACGCGCGAGCGCGTTGACGGCATGGCCGCCGGCCTGGAGAAGCTCGCTGAGCTGCCCGATCCCGTGGGCCGCGTGCTCGACCATCGCGTGCTTGCAAGTGGTGTGGACCTTACGCGTGTGACTGTGCCGCTGGGTCTGGTTGCCATGGTCTACGAGGCACGTCCCAACGTGACGGCCGACGCCGCGGGCATCTGCATCCGCACCGGCAACGCCTGCATCCTGCGCGGCGGTTCGCTGGCGTATCACTCGTGCGCCATGATTGCCGAGCTGCTGGCCGATGCGCTTGAGGCCCAGGGTTTCCCGCGCGAGGCAGTGTCGATGATCGAGTCCACCGACCGCGAGGCCACCGGCGAGCTCATGAAGCTCCGCGGCATCGTCGATGTGCTCATTCCGCGTGGCGGTGCGGGCCTGATTCAGCGTTGTGTGCGCGAGTCGCTCGTACCGGTGATCGAGACGGGCACGGGCAACTGTCACATCTACGTGCATGAATCCGCCGACTTTGATAAGGCGCTCAACATTATCGTCAACGCTAAGACGCAGCGCGTGGGCGTGTGCAATGCCGCCGAGTCGCTGCTGGTCGACCGCGCCGTGGCAGACACGTTTTTGCCCGCGGCTGTGGCTGTGCTGCACGACCACGGCGTGTTCATTCACGGCGACGAGGCCACGTGCGCCGCATGCGCCGACGCCGGTCTTGCCGAGGGCGACGACTACGTGGTCGCGACCGAGGAGGATTGGGGCCACGAGTATCTGGCGCTCGAGATGAGCGTGAAGGTCGTGGCGGACGAGGATGAGGCCATCGCGCACATCAACCGCTACGGCACCATGCATTCCGAGGCCATCATCGCCGAGGACGCGGACGCTTGCGAGCGCTTTTTGGATGAGATCGATGCCTCGGCCGTGTATGCCAATGCCAGTACGCGCTTCACCGACGGCGGCGAGTTTGGACTGGGCGCCGAGATCGGCATCTCGACCCAAAAGCTCCACGCCCGCGGCCCCTTTGCCGCCGAGGCCCTCACCACCTACAAATACAAGCTCCGCGGCACCGGCCAGGTCCGCCCCTAAACCTGTTGCAAACAAAAAAACCACCACAAAGGCGCCTGTCTCCTTTGTGGTGGTTTTAGGTGGCGTGGGCGGTTAGGCCTGGAAGGTGTCGCGATCGGGAGCGAAGGACTGCATGGCTGCGATGGTGCGGTCAAAGAGCTCGGGAAGCTCCCAGCCCAGCATCTCGGCGCCCTGCGAAATCACGTCGCGCGAGCAGCCGGCGGCGAAGCGCTTGTCCTTGAACTTCTTCTTGAGCGACTTGGTCGTAAAGTCCATGACGCTCTTGCTCGGGCGCATGATGACGGCAGCTCCGATCAGGCCGGTAAGCTCGTCGCAGGCAAACAGGATCTTCTCCATCTGCAGCTCGGGCTTGGGCAGCGAAGTGTTGAAATCGGACGTGTGCGACTGAATGGCACGGATGAGCTCAGGAGAGGCACCTTCGCCTTCGAGGATCTCGGCAGCGTAGATGGTGTGGTTCATGGGGTCGTCCTCATGCTCCTCCCAATCCAGGTCGTGGAGCAGGCCGACGATGCCCCAGAACTCCTCGTTCTCGGGGTCGAACTCGCGCGCAAAGTAGCGCATGGTGCCCTCGACGGTTTCGCCATGGGTGATGTGGAACGGATCCTTGTTGTGCTCGTTGAGCAGTTCGAATGCGCGGTCGCGGGTGATTCCGGCGGTAAGCGACTCTGCCATAACAGACTCCTTGTGCTCGTGGGTATCGATAAGATTGAATACTACTAGAACAAGAAAACCACCACAAAGGTGCCTGTCCCCTTTGTGGTGGTTTTGGCGTGGGCAGGTTAGTTGAGGGCGGCTTGGGCTAGGCGGGCTTCGGCGGCCTCTTCGGTGACGCCCAGGGCCACGGCGAACTCCTCTATAGAGCGGCGCTTGGCCTCCTTGAGCACACGCATGTAGTAGGAACTGGGCTTTTTATCAGCTTCCTCGGCCTGGCGAATGCGGTGCATCATGGTTTTTGCCACGCGGACCGTCTCGGGCGCGCCCAGCTTGAGCTGCTGCTTAAAGTGCGTCTCCTCAAGCGAGCTGTTGCGCTCGGTAAAAGTGTCGCACTCCAGCTCGTCGTAGTGGCTCAGCAGGTGCTCGGCATCCTGCTGAGAGATGGCGGCATGCAGACGGTCGGCTTGCGCCACGGGGTACATGAGGATCGTCTGCGCATGTCCCTGCTTGGTCTCGAGCAGCAACATGGGCTGCGGCGTGTCGTCCCTAAAACCGACGACGGTGCAGACTCCCTGGCCCGGATGAATGACGTGTTGACCGATTGAGAACATGCTACCTCCAGCTTATACGAATTTGCGTATGTCTAGAATAGCACGCTGACGTGCGCAAACCATCGCTTTATGCAGGAAAAGCACACAATTCCGATAGGTAAGAGTATTCGATATTCCGAGCAGCTCATGCACGTGTTTATGCATTTTCGGCAGATGCACAATCAGCAGGCAAACCGCCATCTTTGAGTGGCCCTGTGCGAGCTGTAGTCATTTTTGTGCATATGCAATATCGAATAACTTTACCCTGCGACAGTAGCTACCGCTTGTGATAGAGTGCTACAAACTCTGGCTTTTGCCCTACGAGTGACCAAGAGCTCGGGGGCTTTAACACAAGGAGGATCTATGCCCGAGAAGATTGAAGAGCTGGTACGCGCTGCGCTTGCTGCGGCCCAGGAGGCCGGCGACCTTTCCGCATTTGAACTTGACGATTGCGCTATCGAGCGACCGGCCGACACTTCTCATGGCGAGTGGACCTCCACCATGGCCCTGAAGTCCGCCAAGCTGGCTCACTGCGCCCCGCGCAAGATTGCCGAGGCCATCGTTGCCCATATGCCCGAGGACCCCGCGATTGAGAAGGTCGAGATCGCAGGCCCCGGCTTCATTAACTTCTACCTCTCCGTTGCCGTCAAGAACGCCATTTTTGGCGAGGCCCGCGAGAAGGGCATGGACTTCGCTAAGTCTAACGTCGGTGGCGGCCTGAAGACCCAGGTCGAGTTCGTCTCCGCCAACCCTGTCGGCCCCATGCACATCGGCCACGGCCGCTGGGCCGCTCTGGGCGACTCCCTTTGCCGCGTTATGGACCACGCCGGTTACGACATCCAGCGTGAGTTCTACATCAACGACCACGGTTCTCAGATGAACACCTTCGGCAACTCCATCAGCACGCGCTACATGCAGCTTGCCGACATCATCGCCAAGCAGGGCGTTGATATCGACGAGGCTCACAAGCTGCTGATCGCCGACCGTGACGCCTTCGTTGCCGACGAGAACGACGAGCATCCCGAGACCCATCCGTACCAGGATAACTTTGCCGAGACCCTGGGCAAGGACTCCTACGGCGGCGACTACATCATCGATGAGGCTGCCGAGTTCTGGCGTACCGACGGCGACAAGTGGGTCGACGCCGATCCGCAGGAGCGCATGGAGAGCTTCCGTGAGCGCGGCTATGTGAAGATGGTCGACAACATGCGCGACCTCTGCCACGCCGTCAACTGCGACTTCGATCGTTGGTACTCCGAGCGCTCGCTGTATGTGAAGGACACCGAGGGCGAGACCGCCGGCACCTCTGCCGTCGACCGCGCTTTTGAGAAGCTCGACAAGATGGGCTACCTCTACACCAAGGACGGCGCCCTGTGGTTCCGTTCCACCGATCTGGGCGACGACAAAGACCGCGTCCTAATCAAGTCCGACGGCGAGTACACCTACTTCGCCTCCGACGTCGCCTATCACTGGGATAAGTTCCAGCGCGTCGATCACGTCATCGACATCTGGGGCGCCGACCACCACGGTTACATCGAGCGCGTCCGCTGCGTCTGCGACGCTCTCGGTTACCCCGGTAAGTTCGAGGTTCTGCTGGGCCAGCTCGTCAACCTGCTGCGCAACGGCAAGCCCGTCCGTATGTCCAAGCGTAAGGGTACCATGGTGACCCTGCAGGAGCTCGTCCATGAGGTCGGTTCCGATGCCGCTCGCTACACGCTCATCTCCAAGAGCTCCAATCAGATGGTCGACTTCGACATCGAGGCCGTTAAGAAGCGCGATAACTCCAACCCGGTCTATTACGTGCAGTATGCTCACGCCCGCGTGTGCTCCATCCTGCGCCGTGCCGCTGACGTTACGCCCGAGCAGGCTGACGAGATGGGCATGAAGGCCGTCGCCGCCAAGGCCATCGGTGAGAACGTTGATTACTCGCTGCTGACCGATCCGACCGAGCTCGCCCTTTCGCGTAAGCTCAACGAGCTCACCGACCTCATTGCTAGCTGCGCTCGCGATCGCGCTCCGTTCCGCCTGACGCACTTTGCCGAGGAACTCGCCGGCGACTTCCATAGCTTCTACGCTGCCTGCCAGGTGCTGCCGAGCGAGGGCCGTCCCGTCGACCCCGAGCTTTCGCGTGCCCGTCTGGCCGCTTGCGACGCCGTTCGCGTGACGCTCGCCCTGGTGCTCACCCTCGTTGGCGTCTCCGCGCCCGAGCAGATGTAATCTGCGGTTCATTTGACCGTGTAGGTTCGGCTTTGCTGAGCCCTATAAGCCCGATCTCCATGCGGAGGTCGGGCTTTTTGCGTTTGGCGGGGCTTTTTGGCGTGTTGGAAAATGCTACAAAAAAGCAACTATACCGCTTTACGGGGCTGAATCGCTGCCTGGCGACCATAGCGACAGCAGTGAAAATAAAACCGCAGGTAGACGGCTTGCCGAATATTAAAAATGCAGGGTATGGTTGGCTTGCGCCGTTCTTACACCGTAATCCGCCATAGTTTTGAAAATGACCCCTTGGGGACGGAGGAAAACGGATCATTTATGTCCCGGTGGAGAGCGGTACGAAACCGTCCGCCACGAATCGGGCTTATCTACTACGTTTAGTCGCATACCCCGAACCATGTCGAAAGGCGCGATATTTAAAACCGCAGGTAGCGGGATTGCGATTTTAGGAAGACCGAGGGAATGGTCAGGGGTCGCGGGCCAAACGTAGTAGATAGGCGTGATTCGTGGCGAGTCGATCCTGGGACTGACGATTCTGCTCCCGTGTCTCGTGGTCACCACAATCTTTGGGGGACTCGGCTGGCCTCTCCATATAAGTTGCAGTGGAATAGTTCCTGTTTGGGGCGGCTGCCGGATTTTTCAGGAGCTCTTTCACCGCAACTTAAGAGAGCTGGATTTCGCCGCCCGCGGCTTTGTAAAGAGTGCCCCTTTTGACTAGTCGGTTGATTTCCGATCTCAGCCGAACACATTGAGCAAATAGG